>NZ_JBMERP010000002.1:0-172140 GCF_049310925.1 Virgibacillus sp. DJP39
GTGTAAAGAAAATATGTTGACAAAAGTCTATTTTCCTTTTAAAATTACTCTTGTTGCCTAGAGGTGATAATTATGCAAATTGCTATTGGAAAGATTAAAAGAAGTTCATACAATGAACCCTTTCATTTCGAGGATAATGTTGATGTGTCAGAACTTGAGACATTAAACAATGATATACGTGAAATTGAACCCGTACATGTGAAAGGCAATTGTTATATTCAAGGAGATACTATTATTTCCTCTTTTAGGATAAAAGGTGAGATGATACTTCCGTGTGCAAGAACACTGGTAGATGTCCCGTTTCCCTTTATTATTCAAGCTGAGGAGACTTTTACTATATCTCCCTATTATGGTGATGAAGAAAGAGTTAATGAAATTCATCCTATTAATGGAGAAACACTTGACTTAACGCCGTATATAAAGGAAAATATTCTATTAGAGGTTCCTTTTCGTGTTTTTTCAGAGGATAAGGAAGCAACAGAAAATGCTCCTTTTAAGGGCAATGGTTGGGAATTTGTATCTCTTGAAGAAAAAAAACAAACCGTAGATCCTCGATTTAAGAAATTGGAGAACTTATTTAACGACAACGACAAAGACAAATAAGAATAGATTTTTTTTTCAAGTTTTGCTTTCGTCATTTGAAGGAGGTGTAAGTCATGGCAGTACCAAAAAGAAGAACGTCTAAAAAAGTAAAGAACCAACGTCGTACTCATAAAAAATTACACGTACCTGGCATGGTAGAATGTTCAAATTGTGGTGAATTAACTAAGTCTCACCATGTGTGTAAATCTTGTGGACATTATGGTGGAAAAGAAATTAAAGAAGCATAATTGATTAACAGGCTACTCGATGTAGTCTGTTTTTTTTATAAAAAGCTTTTTTCTAAAAATTGTTGTTGTGGACACAAAATCTATAGAATGCGACGTAGTAAAAATTTCTTTCGCCACCGTTTCGGCAGAATACTTCGCTTTCCATGGGCACGGCCTTAGTCTCCTCAGAAGCAAAGAACGCTTCTTCCGAGGTCTTCGGACGCGTGCTGTTCCCGTAGGAGTCTACGTATTCTGCCGGAACGACGTCACGAGGAGGCTGAAGCGTGCAACACAGAAAGCGAGTGTCTTTCCAAAGAGACGGTTGATATTTTTAGATAAAGGATGATATCTAGGCCATAACGGTTGATTCCTTGGAATGAGGACCTCCCGCGGAATGTGTATTTCCGTAGTTTTTACTACGTCGCAGTTTGTATCATCTGTGAAAATTAAAGAGCAACTTACGAAAAGAGTCTGTAAAAATAATTAGGGGGAACAATATGTTTAAAACGATACAGTTTGAAACGTTTTCAAAAGGTTATAGTGTTATTACATTAAATAGACCAGAAAAGAGAAATGCAGTTTCATTTGAAATGGTTGAAGAGCTTCGTGAAGCAATAAAGCAAGCTAGAGAAACGCAGATAAAGTTTTTGGTGTTCACCGGTTCTGGGGATAAAATGTTTTGTGCTGGAGGAGATTTGCAGGATTTACATGCAAACTTGACCCCACAGGATGCCTTTCACCACCTGTATGCTATGAAGGAAGTCCTATTTGATATTATATCTTTTCCAGTCCCGACGATTTGTATGTTAAATGGCGACGCGTTGGGTGGTGGTTGTGAACTTGCAACTGCGTGTGATTTCAGGATAGCTAAAGAAAGCACTAAATTTGGTTTTGTTCAAACGAGCATTGGTATAACTCCAGGTTGGGGAGGTGGAGTCATTCTTTACGAAAAAGTTCACCCATCTTTTGCTTATTCATGGTTGGTAGAGGCTGAAATACATGATGGATCTTTTTTACAGCAAATGGGATGGCTTCATAGAATTGTATCTATTGACATGTGGGATGACCGTGAGGATGTATTGTCTTCCTTTATTTCTAAGACATTACCTCAAATGGAGATACTGAGTAACCAATACAAACAAAAAGTCAGCGTACTTGGCTTATCTGCTTTGATGGATAATGAGGTGCGTAATTGTGCTAAATTATGGGATTCGAAAGAACATATTGAAGCGGTTAACCATATTTTAGCTAAAAACTGATTAGTAAAGAATCTAATGAAAATAGTCATCACTTAGTCTATCATCGCTACCTTTCGCATACATTTATAGCAAATAGTTAAGGAGTGGTGGTATGAATCGTACGCGACAGGATGCATGGTCGAGTGATGAAGATGTTATCTTAGCTGATACAGTTCTTCAGTATATAAGAGAAGGTAAGACACAACTAGAAGCGTTTAAAGATGTAGCTAAACAATTGTCAAGAACGTCAGCAGCTTGTGGATTTCGTTGGAATGCAACTATTCGGAAGAACTATCAGGACGTTGTTAACGTTGCAAAGGAAGAGCGCAAGAACAAAGCACATAAGGGCTCGACTGGCTTAAAAGGTAATATGCTAGAAGGTAACCAGGACACAATAGAGACAGCAATTCTATTACTGGAAAATATGAGGAATTCCTATTCAACTGAGCATAGTGTTCATAAGAAGGAACAGGAGGATGCTATAAGGAAATTAGAAGAAGAAAACAATCATCTTAGAACAGAACTACATCGATATGATGAAGCATGGAAAGAAATGGGTAACCTCTGGAGTTGGGTCAGATCCTCTGTGAAGAGCTAGTGGTGAGATAGATGCTTTGTATTCAAATATTTACCCAAAGAATATACAAAAGTGGCATGAATGATGTACTTCCATCAATCATGCCTTTTAGTAGTCTTTTAGTAAAAGAAGTAAATTACAGGATTATAGTTAAGTGATTTTTACTATAATGGATCAATCTTTTTTCTTTTCCTTTACTCCCTCAGGAAGCCAAATATATGGATTTTCGCCTAAATCTCGTTCCATATCATACTTTGCTTTTTGAAAGCCCATTTCTTCCCAGAAACCCTGTGAATTTATTCTTGGATTTGTCTTGATAGGTAGCTCATCCTGTTTAGCAAATTCTACTAAAGCTTTTCCATATCCTTTGCCTCGATAGTCTGGTAAAACTTCCAATTTCCAAAGTTCAAGATAATCGTGGGAAGGTTTAAAATATGCATCGTATTTAGCATTGACTTTGTATAAACTCATCCTGGCAACAAGATTATTTCCGAAATAAATACCATAGAATGGAGAGTCACTATCGTTTTCTACAATATTGCTTTCTAAGTCCTCAAGCATGGAAAGTTCTTGATTTCCGTATGCTTTAAAGTGTTTAAACTTTTCTAATGTTTTATAATTGATTAATAACTTTTCCACTTTAACATATTCCATAATTAATCTCCCTTTACAATAGAATTTCTCTTCATACTCTAATTATAGTATAAAAGGTAAAAGAATGAAATGAAATTGAAAAGGTAACCGATTTCGTTACAAGAGGGCATTTGTTTGCTACAATAAACAAATAAATGGATTTGGGAGGTTAGAGATAAATGAAAATTGGTATTATAGGTGGTGGATCGGTGGGGCTTTTGGTGGCCAGATACCTGTGTGAATATCATGATGTAACGGTTTATGTTAGGAATAAAGCACAAAAACAAAAACTTAATGATCATGGGTTATTTCTATCAAGTTGTACAACTCCCTGTAGAGTAAATGCACTATTGACATCAGAATTCGAGCAAGAAGATTGTGTTATTGTTTGTGTAAAACAACCGGAAATTAGTGCTGTTCTCCCGTTAATAACTCATCTAAATGAACAAACCCCGATCCTGTTTTTGCAAAATGGAATGAGTCATATAGAATTTATACAAAAAATCACACGACCAGTATATATTGGAATTGTTACGCATGGAGCGTTGCGTAAAAGCGATCATATTGTCATGCATACAGGAAAAGGTGTGATTAAGCTTGCAAATTTTAGTGGCAATGAAGAAGATTTGTTTGATTTGGTACAAAAGCTCAACAGTGAAGCTTTTCCATTCACAACCGAAACTAACTGGCACGAGATTCTAGCCAAAAAATTGGTTGTTAACGCGGTAATCAACCCCTTGACTGCTATTTTTGAGGTGCCTAATGGAGAAATAATACATAATACATATTTAATGCGGCTCGCGAAAGAATTGTGTCGCGAAGCATGCTTAGTTTTACAGCTAGATTTTATGGATCAGTGGAACACCGTGCAATCGGTAGCGGCTAATACGAAAGAAAACATAAGTTCTATGCTGCGAGATATAAAGACTAATCGAAAATCGGAAAATGATGCTATTTCAGGTTACCTAATCAAAAAATCAATTTCAGATATACCATACACTACATTTGTTTATAACAGTATAAAGGTATTAGAGATAAAAAAGGGAATTATTGAGTGAAAGTGTTGACCTTTGTTAGTTATGGTGCAATTTTTGTCCTTGTAATTTCTTTTAGTATTACTTATTTCACTACGTACTAAAGTGGAATACACGACTATTTATAAGCACTGTCAAACAGATTGCATGAAATATAATCAAAAATTATGTAGAATACAGAGAGCACAGTATGATTAACATTAAAGGAGCATGCAATTTATGCACGTTGATTCTATCAATTTACAAACAAAAAACAATTTAATCCAAGACTATAGAACTAAAAAAACATCTATCATGCAGTATTTTGATTATGACCCTTTTGAATCCGATGTTTTCAAAAAGCGTGCCCAGGATTTACAACATAAAAATGTTAATCGAGAACAATTGGCAGATGTATTACATATGATCAATACCGAATGGGATGCTCCTTCTAGTACAATAGAAAATATTAGGCGCTTTCGAGAGGGAAATACTTTGGTTGTTATCGGTGGTCAACAAGCTGGTTTATTGACCGGACCCATGTATACAATAAATAAAATAATATCTATCATTCAGCTTGCAAAACAGCAGGAAAAACAACTGAATACCCCGGTTATACCAGTCTTTTGGATAGCTGGCGAGGATCACGATTTTGATGAAATAAATCATATTTTCTTACAAGACAAGTCAAAGATGAATAAGTTTACATTATTACAGCGTGTTATTGAAAAGGAAGCTATATCAAATATTTCTATTCATAAGGAAAAAGCAAATGAATGGCTAAAAAGTCTTTTCCTGGAATTGGATGAAACACTACACACGAAGGAATTGTATGAAACATTAGCAACTTTTTTAAGCAAATCGGATACATACGTGGATTTCTTCGCACAGGTCGTTTTCTGGTTATTTGAAGAAGAAGGTCTCGTTTTAGTTGATTCCAATAATAGCCAGATAAGAGAATTAGAAAGCATCCACTTTACTGAACTTATATATAATCAAGCGAAGACAACAGGTGCAATTGAAAAATCTTTGAAAGAAGTTGAGGATCTTGGCTATTCACTTTCTGTAGAGGTTAATCGTAATGATGCAAATTTATTCTATCAAAACGGCAGTGAGCGAATTCTTTTAGTTCGTGATAACGATAATAATTGGGTTGGGAAAAATAGAGAAGTTAAATTTAGTACCGAAGAATTAGTATTTATTGCTGAAAACCAACCATATCTACTGAGTAATAATGTAATGACGCGACCACTTATGCAGGAGATGCTTTTTCCTTCTCTAGCATTTATCGGGGGACCGGGTGAAATTAGTTATTGGTCAGTTTTAAAGGGGGCTTTTCATGCGAATAATATGAAAATGCCACCAGTTATTCCGAGACTTTCATATACGTTTCTGGAACCAAATATAGAAAAATTGATATCAAAATATAATGTATCTGTTGAGAAAACGATAAATGTCGGTGTTACTGAAACGAAATGTAAATGGTTAGATGAGCAACAGAATCCACCCGTGAATCAATTGGCAAATAAACTTAAACAAACAATTGAGCAGGAACATCGACCAATTAGGGATTTGGCAAAATCAATCCGGGCTGATGTTGGGGGAGTAGCTGATAAAAACTTAGATTATTTAATGAGAGACATTGAATTTCTTGAAAAGCGGATTACAAAAACCCTTCAAGAGATATACGCCAGGGAATTGGATGAATTTAATCTATTACAAACTGCTTTGCATCCAAACGGGGGATTACAAGAAAGAATGTGGAATCCATTGCCGTTTATTAATCAATACAGCAAACGTTTTATTACCAACCTGGTTAATGAACCCTGTTCCTATGAAAATGAACATTATATCGTTTATTTATAATCAAGTTTTAATAAGACCCACTTTCCACCACATTTTTAAAAAGTGTTGATTTAAAAAGATTAAACAGAGTTAATATTCTTATGTTTTAAGATCTGCTAATTAAAGATCTTGAAATGTAGGAATATTTTTTTATGTAAAAAAAACCATAAAACAGCTATTTATAAGGATTATAGGGGACTTCATACTCATTTTTGATTTTGTTAATAAAAAGTTTAAAAATTAAGTGGTGAATAGTGGGGGAATGTGGTAACATGTTTATATGAAAGTGGGGGGAGAACCATATGTTCATGGGAGAATTTCAACATAACATTGACACTAAAGGAAGAATAATAGTGCCTGCCAAGTTCCGAGAAGATCTTGGGGATCGTTTTGTTGTTACTCGCGGATTAGACAAATGCTTATTCGCATATCCTATGAATGAATGGGAGATCCTTGAGGAAAAGCTAAAGAAACTCCCACTTACAAAGAAAGATGCTAGAGCTTTTACTCGATTCTTTTTTTCTGGAGCAATTGAGTGTGAGGTGGATAACCAGGGCAGAATAAATATTCCCCAGCCACTTCGTAATTATGCTGTCTTAAATAAAGAATGTGTTGTAATCGGTGTATCCAATCGAATAGAGTTTTGGGCTAATGAAAACTGGGAAGAATACTTTAATGATTCTGAGGAGTCATTTGCTGAGATAGCAGAAAATCTTATGGATTTTGATATATAATTTTTAAACTAAAAAGCGGGTGTATTGATGTTCAACCATTACAGTGTATTGAAGGAAGAAACAATTAGCGGGTTAAAGATAGACCCAAGTGGTACATATGTAGACTGCACAGTTGGTGGTGGTGGTCATTCTGAACAGATTGCAAGTAAGCTAAATAACAATGGGTTATTAGTCGCTTTTGATCAGGACGTTGAAGCGCTACATGCTGCAAAAGAAAAACTAGGTGATTATCAAGAAAGAATGCGTTTTATTCATACGAATTTTAGTAACTTAGAAACAGAACTAATTAAAAATGACATAAACCACATAGATGGATTTCTCTTTGACTTAGGTGTTTCATCACCGCAGCTTGACAGAGGGGAAAGAGGGTTCAGTTATCGACATGATGCATATCTCGATATGCGAATGAACCAGGATCAAACCCTTAATGCTCACGAAATCGTCAACACCTGGTCCTATCAAAGTCTGATAAAGATTTTTTATCAATATGGTGAAGAGAAGTTTTCTAAGCAAATTGCACGAAAGATAGAAGCATATCGTGAAAAAGAACCGATTAATACTACACACCAATTAGTAGAAATAATCAAGGATGCAATACCTGCTGCTGCTAGACGGACAGGTGGGCATCCCGCTAAGCGGATTTTTCAAGCATTACGCATTGCCGTAAACGATGAATTGGCAGTATTCAATGATGCATTACATCAGGCTGCTCGGATGGTAAGTGTTGGTGGAAGGATTGTAGTTATCACATTTCAATCGTTAGAGGACAGAATTTGTAAACAAGCCTTTAAGAGGTGGGGTACAACTAAACCGGTACCTAAGAACCTACCAATTATTCCTGAGACACATGAGGCGCCATTTAAAATCATTACAAGAAAGCCAATCATTGCAAATGAAAATGAACTAGAAGAGAACCGCAGATCAAGATCTGCAAAATTAAGGATAGTCGAAAAGGTTAAACCATGGGATTCAGAGTTTACCTATTTGGAAGGGTGGAAAAAATAATGAGTGCAAGTCATGCCCGTAGCTGGCAACAAACAGAAACTACCTCAATACCCCAAAAGGACAAGCAGGTTGTAATAAAAGTTAAAAAACAAAGCTGGATTTCTCAAGGTGAAAAAATTCTTTATTCTTTAGTAGGAACATGGTTGCTTGTTGCGGCGATCTACATGGTATCTTTTGCCTCAACAACAGATACAATGAACCGGGAATTACAGGCACTCCAAAATAATGTTCAACAGCAACATGTTCTAAATGAGAGTTTGCTTTTTGAAAAAAAAGAATTAAGCAGACCTGAAAGAATTATTAAAACTGCTAAAGAAAATGGATTGCAAATTCAAGATGCAGAGGTTAAGCAAGTTAGCGTATTAAATTAAGCAAGGTGGATTTGTGATGAAAAAAAATAAAACAACTCACTTAATGGCTGGTGTATTAATTTTTATATTTGTATCCATATTTTTAGTTTTAACAGGCAGGTTTATGTACATACAGGCTACTGGTGAAATTAATGGTATATCCTTGGAAGAATGGGCAGATAAAAAACGCACTTCTGCCTATACGCTTGATTCTGAAAGAGGGAAAATTTTAGATAGTAACGGAATGCCCCTTGCCTACGATCGACCAACATTTAAAATAAAAGCAATAGTAGATGAATCACACTCTAAAAATTTAGAGGAGCCACAGCATGTAAAAAATCCGGAAGAAACTGCGGATTTGCTGGCTCCTCTATTAGATATGAAGAAACAGGAGATACTTGACAGGATCAACTACGGAATTGATAATGATAAGTTTCAAGTCGAATTCGGAGCAAATGGAAAAGAACTTTCCCAGGAACTCAAAGAAAAAATTGAAAATCTTAATCTACCAGGTATCGAATTTACCAAGCAATCTATTCGTTATTACCCAAATGGTATGTTTGCCTCCCATATCATTGGTTTTGCTCAAAAAAAAGAAGGAGTAATAACTGGCATAGCAGGTATGGAAAGAGAAATGAATGACATTTTAAGTGGTAAAAACGGTCATATTTCCTATCAACGGGATAAATTTGGGGTAAAGTTACTTAACCCGAGTGAAGTGATTAAGCAACCACAGAATGGTGACAACGTATATCTAACAATCAATCAAAAAATACAAACTCTGTTAGAGGATACCCTAACACAAGTTAATAAGGAATATAGTCCAAAACGAATAACTGCAATAGTGATGAATCCTGAGACTGGTCAAATTGTTGCAATGGGTAACCGACCAAGCTATAACCCAAATAATCCATCAAATGTTGAGAACTGGTACAATGATGCCGTATCTACACCTTTTGAACCTGGATCAACAATGAAGATGTTCACTTGGGCCGCCGCGATAGATTCAGATAACTATAATGGCAACGCCTCCTTTTCATCTGGAAGTTATAGAGCTCAGCCGAACATTAAAAAAGTCGTGGATCATAATAGAAAAGGATGGGGAACAATCAGTTACGACGAAGGCTTCAGAAGATCTTCCAACGTAGCAGCTGCAAAATTACTTTGGGAAGTAATGGGTCCTGACGTTTACCTGGACTATTTCAAGTCATTTGATTTTGACCAGGAAACAGGTATTGACCTACCAAACGAAGTATCCGGAAAACTGGTATATAATTACCCAATTGAAAAAATTACTACTTCATTTGGTCAGGGAACTACTGTTACTCCTATCCAACAAATGAAGGCTGCAACCGCCATAGCAAATGACGGAAAGATGGTAAAACCTTATGTTATTAAAAAGATAGAGGATTCCAATACAGGTGATATATTAAAAGAGAAAACTTCAGAAGTCGTTGGTGAACCAATATCAAAAGAAACAGCTAAACAAGTAAGAGATTTGCTTGGAACCGTGGTAAACAGTGAAGGTGGAACTGGCTATAATTACAAACTTGATGACTACACTGTTGCAGGGAAAACAGGTACAGCTGAAATTCCTAATCCAGAAGGTCGTGGATATCTCTCAGGAAATGGGCAGTATATTTATTCATTTTTGGGTATGGCCCCTAAAGATGATCCCAAGTTGATGATGTATGTATCTGTTAAGCAACCAAAGCTAGATAACGAAGCTGGTTCTGTTCCGGTGTCATTTATCTTTAAGAACGTTATGAAGAATGGACTTCACTACTTAAATATTGAACCTGATAAGGATTATAAGGACAGTGCAACTACAGTAAAGATTCCACAATTAGTTGGACAGGATTCAAAAAAATTAAAAGACCTGTTATCAAAACTAGGTCTGACGCATACAATAATTATTGGTGATGGTAATAAAATTGTAGATGCCAGTGTAGAAAATGGCGAAGAAGTGTTATCCAATAGCCATATCCTGCTAATTACAAACAAACCTACTATGCCTGATATAACAGGATGGTCTATGCGGGAAGCGTATAAATTAGCAGACTTACTTGGGTTGAAGATTGAAACGGTAGGGAACGGTTATGTAGTTAAACAAAGTATTAAAAAGGGAATTGTTGTTAAGAAAAATGATAACTTAAGAGTTGAGCTTAAGATACCTGAAATTAAAAAAAATGTTAAGGAAGCCAAAAAGGAAAGTATAAAGGAAGAACAAAAAGAAGAAACAGAAAATGGGGCTTCCCAAGAGTAAATTTCAACAAATTTATGTAGTACAGACAGTGTTCTATTTTGTTTTTGTCAATCATATAGTTGATACAAGCCTACCTATGAAAAGGGGATGGAGTATGAAGCGTGTATCAACTGTAACAGTGAGAAAACGAATAGTCACTGTCTTTTTAATTGGCCTGTTAGTGTTTGTAGCGATTAATTTTCGTTTAGGTTATGTGCAATTTTTTCTCTCACATGAACTAATTGACAAAGCTAATGAATCCTGGAGTCGTGATATTGTATTTGAAGCGGAACGGGGGAAAATTTTAGATATTAACGGCAAGGTACTTACTAAAAATGTATCTGCTCCTTCTGTTATCGTTGTTCCAAGTCAGATTAAAGATCCAGAAGATACTGCTGGAAAATTAGCAAATGTTCTCGATATTTCTAAAGAAAAAGCTCTTGAATATGTAACGGAGAGAAGCAGCAAGGTTAGTATTCGTCCTCAAGGGATTAAGCTATCTAAAAAACAAGCGAAAGCCTTGCAAACATATAATATAGATGGTGTTTACCTGGCGAAAGATTCCAAAAGGTATTATCCACATGATGATTATCTTTCACATGTATTAGGGTTTACTGGAATAGATAACCAAGGATTAATGGGACTTGAGCTTTATTACGATGAGTATTTAAGTGGTACCCCGGGAAGTCTTTCGTATTTTTCGACCGCAAAAGGGAAACGTTTGGATGAACCTGCCGACGTATATAAACCACCTGTGGATGGATTAACGTTGAAGACTACTATAAATTCTAAGGTTCAAACGATAATAGAACGTGAACTGGATTTGGCTGTTGCAAAATATTCACCTGATGGCATATCAGCTATAGCTGTTAACCCTGATACGGGTGGATTAATTGCTATGGCATCGAGGCCCAATTTTATGCCAGGAAACTACAAAGAATTTGACCCTACTATTTACAGTAGGAATTTACCTATATGGAGTACGTACGAACCAGGTTCTACGTTTAAAATTATTACATTAGCAGCAGCTTTAGAGGAAGATATCGTTGACTTAACAGAGGATATATTTACTGACGACGGAGATATATCAGTAGGTGGTACTGAACTCCATTGTTGGAAATCAGGTGGACATGGGAAACAAACGTATTTAGAAGTTGTTCAAAACTCCTGTAACCCGGGGTTTGTAAACCTTGGAATGGAGCTTGGAAAAGAAAGATTATTTTCCTACATTCGTGAATTTGGATTTGGCAAAGAAACTGGTATTGATCTACAGGGAGAAAGCAGTGGAATACTATTTAAGCCGAAGCAAGTAGGCCCTGTTGAACTTGCAACTACTTCATTTGGCCAAGGTGTTTCTGTAACTCCGCTTCAGCAGGTTATGGCTGTTGCGGCTGCTATAAATGGTGGAGAATTAATGGAACCTCATATTGCTAAAGAATGGATTGATCCTGTAACCAAAGAAGTAGTAGAAACCATTGAACCGACTATAGTGGATAGTATAATCTCAGATGATACTTCAAAAACCGTCCGTAATGCTCTAGAAAGCGTTGTTGCAAAAGGAACTGGCCGTCCTGCTTTTGTTGAAGGCTATCGCGTTGGAGGTAAAACAGGTACTGCTCAAAAAGTAGGTCCTGATGGCAGATATATGCAAAACAACTATGTACTCTCATTCATTGGTTTCGCACCAGCTGATGATCCCGAAATTGTTGTTTATGTGGCAATTGACAATCCTAAGAACACGGTTCAATTTGGTGGGGTAGTTGTTGCCCCTATTGTAGGAACTATTATCGAGGATAGTCTAAGTGCAATGGGGGTTAAAAAACGGACTGACGGTTTGTCTAAGGAATACCTGTGGCCAGCCCAACCAAAGGTAACTGTACCTGAACTAATTGGTCTTAAGAAAGGTGAGCTAGTAGAGTTCCAAACAAACCTATCAATTAAAACAAGTGGTTCAGGCAACTATATTGTTGACCAGGAGCCAAGTGCTGGAACAAAGGTAGAGCAAGGTTCAAACGTCAGGATATATTTGTCAGATGAAAAGTAATCGTGATGTAGGTGAAATACTGTTATAATGCTCCTATACTAGGCCTTTATATATCGGGCTTTACTGGGTGAAAAAAGAGGGTGGGCTTCTACCCTCTTAAACACCTAATAGGATTAGAATATATATAGATAGGATGAATGCGATGAAGTTGAATGAAATTATTTCTATCATACCATTCTATGAGGTTGTGTATCTAGCAGAAGAAGTACTAATCAGTGAGATAAAAATGGACTCCCGAGCAGTTAAACCTGGCGATTTGTTTATTTGTATTAAAGGATTTACGGTAGACGGACATGATTACATTGAACAGGCAATTACTAACGGAGCTGTTGCTATTATAGCAGAAAAAAAAGTCCATACAAAAGTATCCACTATCGTTGTACCAGACTCTCTAAGAGCGCTTGCGATGATAGCAGCACATTTCTATGATTATCCCACCACGAAAATTCCACTTATCGGGATAACTGGAACAAACGGTAAAACCACCATAACTTATCTAGTTGAATCTATTTTAAATGAATACAAACGGAATACCGGGGTTATAGGTACAATCCAAATGAAAATAGGCAATCATTTATATCCAGTTCAAAACACCACACCAGATTCTTTATTTTTGCAAAAAAACTTTAATAAAATGGTAGAATGTAATGTGGAAGCTGCCATCATGGAGGTTTCATCACATGCATTAGACATGGGAAGAGTATATGGCTGTGATTTTGATATAGCAGTATTCAGTAATTTATCTCAGGATCACTTAGATTACCATGAAGATATGGATGAATATTTACGTGCAAAAAGTCTTTTGTTCTCACAATTGGGTAACACCTATAAGAAGACCAATCCAAAGTTCGCAGTCATTAATGCAGATGACCCGAATTTTGCCGTTATCGCTCGCAGTACAGCTCAACATATCATTTCTTATAGTTGCCAAAAGGAAGCCTCAATTACAGCGAAAGACATTCTGTTGGAAGCTAATCAAACTACTTTCTTATTAACCTGTCCTATGGGGGAGATAAGAATTAGCAGTAAGCTTATCGGAACCTTTAATGTATACAATATGTTAGCTGCGGTTGGAGTCGGTGTTGCACTCCATATACCTTTATTAACGATAAAAGCCGCACTCGAAAAAATAACAGGTATAAGTGGGAGATTTGAACCCATAGAAGGAGATCATTCATTTACAACTATTGTAGATTATGCGCATACACCTGACTCTTTAGAAAATGTTTTAAAGGTAATAACAGATTTTGCGAAAAATAATATCTATGTAGTTGTTGGTTGTGGTGGAGACCGCGATAAATCTAAAAGACCATTAATGGCGAGCATTGCACTAAAATATGCTGATAAGGTTATCTTCACTTCAGATAATCCAAGAACAGAGGACCCAAATGAAATAATAAAAGATATGGTTCGTGGACAAAAAGTAGGTAATTATGAAATAATAGAAGATCGAGAGCAGGCAATTACTCATATCATTAATCTTGCTCTTAAGGACGATATCATTTTAATAGCAGGTAAGGGACATGAAACGTATCAGTTAATTGGCCATTCCAAGTATGATTTTGATGATAGGCAAGTAGCGAAGAACGCAATACGATCTAAGGAGAAATAAATATGTTATTCAATACTAAATGGGTTTCCACTATTTTCCCTAACCACCAGGGGCTAGCGGAAGATAAAATACAAATTAATGAAATCGTTACGGATAGTAGGGTTCGCTCAAACAAGTCCCTTTTCGTCCCCATTCAAGGGGAAAACTTTGATGCTCATGATTATATTAAGCAAGCATTTGACAATGGTGCAGTGGCGGCAATGTGGAATAAAACAAAGGGACTACCTGCTTTTCTTCCAACTGATTTTCCTGTCTTTCTAGTAGATGATACATTAGAAGCATTACAAAATTTAGCTTCTAATTATCGAAAAGATGTTAACCCAACTGTAATAGGAATCACAGGGTCCAATGGAAAAACAACGACTAAAGATATTGTTGCTTCTATACTAAGCTCCTCGTACAGCACACATGCTACAAGTGGGAACTTCAACAATGAGGTTGGTCTTCCGTTGACCATATTGTCTATGCCCAGAGATACTGAAATGTTGGTACTTGAAATGGGTATGAGTAATTATGGTGAAATTGAAGCATTATCACGTATTTCTCAACCTGATTTTGGCATCATTACCAATATCGGTGAATCACATATTGAGTATCTTGGCTCACGAGCTGGAATAGCAAAAGCCAAATCTGAGATAGTGAAGGGTATGACAGGTAAGGGATTCTTATTAGTCGATGGAGATGAGAGTTTGTTAAAAAACTCCATCAAAGCAGGTGTTGCGGATGTTATAACATGTGGGTTTGAAAGTGAAAATAATGTGGAAATAACTAATGTAGCTATAACACATGATTATACAGAATTTGCTCTTTCAACTAGCAATAATACATATAGAATTCCTTTGTTAGGTAAGCATCATGCTTTAAATACTGCATTTGCAGTTACGCTTGCAAAAAAACTTGAAATTGATGAAAACAAAATTCAAGAAGCTCTTTTGACATTACAAGTAACGTCAATGCGATTTGAAATGATAGCTGGTAAAAATGGTATGTCTATTGTCAATGATGCATACAATGCATCGCCAACTTCAATGAAAGCATCCATAGAAGTAATAAAACAAATGGATGGGTTTGCTGAAAAAGTTTTAGTGTTAGGTGATATACTTGAATTAGGTGAACATTCACAAAGCATGCATGAATCAGTCAGTGAAGTAATCGATGAATCAATTTACGCTTTGTATACATTAGGAGATCAAGCAAAACATATTCATGATAAAGTGAAGTCTTTATCTGGTAATATAACTTGCAAACACTTTATTGATGCAGAAAATCTTATTCAGGATTTAGATCAATCCCTGAATAAAGATACACTAGTACTATTTAAAGCCTCTCGGGGTATGAAATTTGAGCAATTAGTTGAAAGAATTAAGTAATAGAAGTATTAATCTGGACGGTACATGTTTAAGGAGGGAAAACAGTGAATTTATCTGCATTATTACTAACTATCGCAATAGCATTTCTAATTACCGTCCTTTTATCCCCAATATTTATTCCTTTTTTAAGACGATTAAAATTTGGACAAAGTATACGAGAAGAAGGACCTAAATCACACGTGAAGAAAACAGGCACACCAACAATGGGAGGAATAATGATAGTTTTCAGCATTATTATTACTTCGCTAATTATGGGGTCGAAAGAAGAAACCCTGCAGTCCATTAACTATGAATTATGGCTTCTGATTTTTGTTATAGGTGGTTATGGACTTCTTGGATTTCTGGATGATTTTATTAAAGTTGCTCTAAAGCGAAACCTAGGCTTGAATTCCTGGCAAAAAATGCTCGGACAAGTAGTAATTGCATTGGTTTTTTATGTAATATTACGCATCAATGAGTTTGACACCTCGATTCATGTTCCTGGTACAACAATGGAATGGGACTTGGGATGGGGCTACGCAATTTTAATTATTTTCATGTTAGTTGGTACATCAAACGCTGTAAATCTAACAGACGGATTAGATGGACTCCTGGCAGGTACGGCAACTATCGCATTTGGAGCATTTGGAATACTAGCATGGTCAGGGGATCCCTTGAATATGGTAGCAATTTTTGCATTGTCGACAGTTGGAGCCCTTTTAGGGTTTTTAATTTTTAATGCACATCCTGCGAAAGTTTTCATGGGTGATACTGGATCATTAGCCCTGGGCGGGTCTTTAGCGGCTATCGCCATTTTAACGAAGCTTGAGATCTTGCTTATTGTCATTGGTGGTGTCTTTGTCATAGAAACCCTCTCCGTTATAATTCAAGTAATATCGTTTAAGACAACGGGTAAGCGAGTTTTTAAAATGAGCCCATTGCATCACCATTATGAATTAATGGGATGGACAGAATGGCGGGTAGTTACAACATTTTGGCTAGTTGGATTATTATTTTCCGCTTTAGGCGTTTATATCGAGGTGTGGTTATGAAAAAATTAACGAATTTTAATTATTCCCATGCGTTAGTATTAGGATTAGCAAAAAGCGGTACAGCTGCAGCAAAAATTTTGCTATCAAATGGCATAAATTTGCGAGTGAATGACAAAAATTCCAGTGAATCAGATGAAATAATTTTGCAACTAAGGGAAATGGGTGCTGAAGTAATTGTTGGGTCACATCCTCTAACAGTCCTAGATGATATAGATGTTGTTATTAAGAATCCAGGTATCCCATATGATAACCCTGTTACAGCAGAGGCTGTGAAAAGGGGTATTCCTGTGTTGACAGAAATTGAGTTAACGAATGGTTTAGTAGACGGTAATATTATTGGAATTACTGGATCAAATGGCAAAACCACTACGACAACCCTAATAACAAACATGATAGCTGAAAGTAACCTTCCAGTTAAAGCAGCTGGTAATATTGGCAAAGTTGCTTCAGAGGTTGCTCAAACTATGGAAGGTAATGAAACATTAGTTTTGGAATTGTCTTCGTTCCAGTTACTAGGAATCAAAGATTTTAAACCAAATATTGCAGTACTTTTAAATATCTATGAAGCACATTTGGATTATCATAAAACAATGGAAAACTATAAAAATGCAAAATATAATATATTCCTAAATCAAACAGCTGATGACTTTGTAATTTATAATGAGGATGACCCTTCATTAAGAGAAGCAATCAAGGCTTCTAAATCTATCAAAATACCTTTTTCTATTTCTGAGCGACTTGACAACGGGGCGTGGGCTGATGAAAATAGTGTTTATTTTAAAAATGAAAAGATCATAGATAAAAAAAATATTTTGTTAGTCGGAGACCATAATGTCGAGAACATCCTGGCAGCAATTTGTGCAGCTAAACTAAACGGTGCAACAAATGAAGCTATACAACACGTTCTAATGAATTTCACCGGTGTGGAACATCGCTTTCAATTTGTAGCTAGAATTGATGATCGTTTATTTTACAACGACTCAAAAGGCACAAATATCCTAGCAACCCAGAAGGCACTTGCCTCGTTTACACAACCAACTATCTTATTGGCGGGTGGTTTGGACAGAGGTAATGACTTTGATGAGCTACTTCCTTATTTAAAGCATGTTAAGGCGATGGTACTATTTGGACAAACGAAAGAAAAACTAAAACAATTAGCGGTTAAAGCCGGTATCAATAGTGTAGTAATAGCTGATGACGTTACAGACGCTGTTGGAAAGGCATTTACTTTATCTTTGCCAGATGAAATTATTCTGTTATCCCCTGCATGTGCTAGTTGGGATCAATATCGCAGTTTTGAAGAACGAGGGGACATGTTTGTTAAGGCTGTGCATACACTAGAATAGGGGCATAGAAAAATAGTTATAATCAATTTTAATTAAGATGCCCTAATTTCATGTATGTGGAAATGGGGTATTTGTTTGGTTCAAAAGTTAATTAAACAGCAAAATAAGCCAGATTATTTATTGTTAGGAATAGTTTTAGCGTTATTAATTATTGGAGTTATTATGGTTTATAGTTCTTCTTATGTTTGGGCTGATTATAAATACGGTGATTCACTATTTTACCTTAAACGCCAATTGCTTTTTGTTGGAGTAGGTATAGTAGCTATGTTTTTTCTAATGATGACACCCTATGGATTGTGGAAAAGTTATTCTAAGATAATATTGTTGGGATGCTTTGTTTTACTAGGTCTTGTAATGATCCCAGGGGTTGGTTTAGTTCGAGGCGGTGCCCAGAGTTGGATTGGAGTAGGCGCTTTTAGTATCCAACCTTCTGAATTTATGAAACTAGGATTAGTAATCTATCTTTCCACTTACCTTACGTTTAACCAGAAATATATTACATCCTTTAAAAAAGGTTTTTTTCCTTCGATTATACTTGTGTTTTCTGCGTTTGGGTTAATTATGCTTCAACCGGATTTAGGAACAGGTGTTGTTCTAGTCCTAACATGCATGGTATTAATCTTCACTGCTGGTGCTAAATTATCCCATTTTTTTGGACTAGCCAGTCTTGGAGTTGTAGCTTTTCTATTTCTAATCATATCAGCGCCATATAGAATAAAACGCATAACGGCATTTATAAATCCATGGGAAGATCCACTTGGGGATGGGTTTCAAATTATTCAATCGCTGTATGCTATTGGTCCTGGAGGTTTAATGGGTGTAGGTTTAGGTAATAGTATTCAAAAGTACTTTTATTTACCAGAGCCCCAAACAGACTTTATTTTTGCTATATTGGCAGAAGAACTAGGCTATATAGGCGGGACGGCAGTGATTGTTTTATTTGTCTTGCTTTTTTGGAGAGGGATTAAAATTGCACTAACCACACAGGATGAATTTGGAAGATATTTAGCCTTGGGTATTACCACAATGCTTTGTATTCAGGTGATGATAAATATCAGTGTTGTAATAGGGTTAATACCTGTAACAGGAATCACATTGCCATTTCTAAGCTATGGAGGATCGTCACTTACCCTTACACTTTGTGCAGTTGGAATTTTATTAAATATAAGCAAATCTTCATCAATCTAGTAAATTTATGGAAGAACCTAAATAGTTTACTACAATTTCTTAAAAAAAAACGGTTATTCTAGGTAATGTTTACTACATATTAGTTCGCGTAGTATGGTATAATTCATGTAACAAAAGCAAACGGCATTTAAGGTGCCGTTTAATTTTGCTAATTTGGAATAAAGGAAGAAATAGAATGAGTAAAAAGAAAGTTGTTTCGATTGAGGATCGTATTCCAAAGCTGAAACAAGCTCGTAAGAAAAAGGCAAACAGACGTCTAATAGTTTATCTTTCTATTTTTTTCTTATTACTGTCGGTTATTGTTTACTTGCAATCGCCTCTTAGTCATGTACACACAATTCAGGTAACCGGTAATCTTGCTTTATCAGACAAAGAAATTGTAAAAAAAAGTGGTCTGACTACTGATGCAAACATCTGGATGGTCAATCAAACTGAAATTAAAAATGAACTAACTAAAAACCCGATGATCGCATCTGTCCTGGTTAACAAAAAGTTACCGTGGACAGTAGAAATTACTGTTGAAGAGTTTAAAAGAGTTGGATACATAAAAAAGAATGGATTCTTTTATCCAATTCTTGGCAATAGTAAAGTATTAACTACATTAAAAAGTGATACAGGCAGTGGTGATGCTCCACTACTTATTGATTTTAGTGACAAAACCATTTTAAACAAAATGACTAAAGAATTAAAACAGTTGCCTCAAAACATTCGAAATTTGATTTCTGAAATTCACTGGAAACCAAAAGACTCAAATGAGAGTAAAATAGTACTCTATATGAGTGATGGTTATATAGTTGACGGTACCATTCGAAACTTTGCTGAAAAAATGAAAGTGTATCCTTCGATTGTTGCGCAGCTTGAACCTGGCAGCAAGGGTATTATACATATTGGAGTAGGCGTATACTTTGAATCGTTTGAGGATAGAACAAACAATGGAAAGAGTAAGAAGACAGAGACTCAAAACTAGATATTTTATAGTTGATTTTAATTTTAAGTCATATACTACTGTTTATTATCGAATGTCTCTGAATGCCAAAAGGTTAAATTAACATGAAAAACCAATAGAAAATTAAAGGATTTTCATAATTATTGTAGAATTACTCATTATATGTTTTAATTTTGCAGTATATTACGATAGAATAATAGATTATATAATCATATGAATTTTGAATAGTAAATTGCTGTTAGGAATTGGGAGGTGCCTTTCTTTGAATCAAAGTGAAATTTTAGTGAGTTTAGACATTGGGACGTCAAAAGTAAAAGTTATTATTGGTGAAGTTGTTAACGATTCTTTAAACATTATTGGAGTGGGTACTGCTAAATCAAATGGGATGAAAAAAGGTGCCATAGTTGATATAGATCAAACGGTTAATTCTATCAAGAATGCTGTTGAGCAAGCAGAACGCATGGTTGGTATGGAAATTGATAGAGTTATCGTTGGAATTAATGGTAATCACATTCAATTACAATCCTGCCATGGTGTGGTAGCCGTTCAAAGTGAAAATCGTGAAATTGGCAATGAAGACATTACCCGCGTTATTGATGCAGCACAAGTAATCTCCATTCCACCTGAACGAGAAATTATTGATGTTATACCAAAACAATTTATTGTTGATGGGCTGGATGAAATTACTGATCCGCGCGGAATGATTGGTGTTCGATTAGAAATGGAAGGGACAATTATCACGTGTTCTAAAACGGTCCTACATAATATTCTTAAATGCGTGGAGCGTGCCAATTTACAAGTCTCCGATATTTGTCTGCAACCACTTGCATCAGGATCAATAGCATTGTCAAAAGATGAAAAAAATCTTGGCGTAGCTTTGATAGATGTTGGAGGTGGATGTTCAACTGTATCAATATTTGAAAATGACCATTTAATCTCTACAAGTGTTGTTCCTTTAGGTGGGGACAATATAACAAAGGATCTATCAATTGGACTGCGTACTTCAACTGAAGAAGCAGAAGACATCAAAATAGATTATGGACATGCATTTTTTGATGAGGCACAAGAGAGTGAAACATTTGAAGTGTCAATTATTGGTAGTAACACGAAGCAGGTGTACAACCAGTTACAGATTGCAGATATGATTGAAGCAAGACTGGAAGAAATTTATGCCTTTGCTGAGCGTGAAATAAGAAAGTCTGGTTATCAAGGATTGCCTGGTGGTTATGTACTAACAGGTGGTACAATGAAAATGACAGGGGTACTGGAGCTTGCTCAAGACCTGTTCCAATCAAATGTAAGAATGGCTATTCCGGATTATATAGGCGTAAGAGAGCCACAATATACTGCAGGAGTAGGTATCTTGCAATTTGCCTATCGTAATGCGAAAATACAAGGGAAAGAATTGTACTCATCCGTAACCGAACGTGCTCTAGAACCAAAACAAAAACGCACCAAAAAAGAAAGCAATACAAAAGGATCGAATGAACCGAAAAAAGAATCAGGTATCGCTAATATATTCAAATATTTCTTTGATTAAAAAGTGAGTTTGATAGAAATCATTCAATAAATGACTCTTGTAATTTTGCAAATTAGGAGGAACAATAATGTTAGAGTTTGATACGAATATGGATCAATTGGCAACAATTAAAGTAATCGGTGTAGGCGGTGGTGGTAGTAATGCTGTAAACCGCATGATTGAGCATGGTGTAGAAGGTGTAGAATTTATAGCTGTTAATACTGATGCTCAAGCATTGAATTTATCAAAGGCTGAAATCAAAATTCAAATCGGTGGAAAATTAACACGTGGTCTTGGAGCTGGAGCTAATCCAGATGTTGGTAAAAAGGCTGCTGATGAAAGTAAGGAACAGCTTGAGGAAGTTCTGCAAGGTGCTGATATGATTTTTGTAACTGCTGGTATGGGTGGCGGTACAGGAACAGGAGCTGCACCAGTAATAGCGCAAATCGCCAAAGAAATAGGTGCTTTAACGGTTGGTGTAGTAACACGGCCATTTACCTTCGAAGGACGTAGAAGAGCTGTACAAGCAGTTACTGGAATAGACGCATTAAAAAATAGTGTAGATACATTAATTGTTATTCCAAATGATCGCCTGCTGGAAATTGTAGATAAAAATACACCAATGCTAGAAGCATTTCGTGAGGCAGATAATGTGCTGCGTCAGGGTGTTCAGGGAATATCAGATTTAATTGCTAAACCAGGCTTAATCAATGTCGATTTTGCCGACGTTAAAACTATTATGTTTGACAAGGGTTCTGCATTAATGGGTATTGGAGTCGCTACAGGTGAAAGTCGTGCAACTGAAGCTGCGAAGAAAGCAATTTCATCTCCTTTATTAGAAACGTCAATTGACGGTGCTCACGGTATTCTAATGAACATTACTGGGGGAGCTAATCTTAGTTTATATGAGGTACAAGAAGCTGCCGATTTAGTTACTTCTGCTGCAGACAACGAGGTAAATGTTATCTTTGGTTCAGTGATTAATGAAGAACTTAAAGACGAAATCATTGTTACAGTTATTGCAACTGGCTTCGATGAAAATCAAAAAAATGAAAATATACCAAAACAACGTCCTATTATTAACAAACAGGCACAATCTACTAATAGACAATTTGAGGAAAAGCCAAGGGAAGCTTCGCCACAACAATCAAATCGGGTAAAGCAAGAAGATGATACCCTTGACATCCCAACTTTCTTACGTAATCGCAATAGAAACAGATAAAACGTTAAATATAGTTTGAATAAACATTCTGGAAACCTCCAGAATGTTTATTTTTTTGGGCAGTAAGTAAAATATAAAAACTTTTTTTCCTGCATAATTGCAACTAAGGCCTGGCGATAAGCCAAGTTTTCTAACCTTCAAGTCTGAACTTGTATTCTACAATCTAGTTCTCCGACAATCTCCCCGATAAGAAATTAAAAAAAAACCCTTTTTGCTTACAAGAAGCGACAGACTTTTTTTAGAAACTCCCTTATACTTTTTAGTATTCAAGTGATTAAAAAAGAAATTTGAAATTGGAAAGGAAGGGAGAAGTGACAATTTATGTTGATGTAATCTGGTTACTCAATTTCCTATTTGACATGATGTTAATTATGCTGACACTTTTAGTAGGTAGAGAGAGTACCAGTAAAAGAAGAATACTATTAGGTTCATTTGTCGCTTCAATGATTGTTCCAATCTCAATCTATTTTCCCGAGTCGCTTTTTACAAGTGTGATAGGGAAATTCACTTATTCGATATTAATTATCCTATGTGTTTGTAGGTATCGATCCTTCTATCAAATTTGCAGGATACTTTTTTTATTTTACTTTGTAACGTTTACTGTAGGAGGTGGCTTGATTGCTTTACATTACATGTTGGAAAGCCCATTCGGCGTATCTTCTAATGGAATTCTAACGTTTAAGAATGGATATGGTGACCCGGTTAGTTGGGTGTTTGTAGTTATATGTTTTCCTGTCATTTGGCATTTTACGAAAAAGAGTATGGACAGGCACGCTATAGAAAAAATTCGCTATGATCAATTGTGCCCAGTTACAATGAAGATTAATGGTAAAACATTCTCGACGACTGGTTATATTGACAGCGGAAACCAACTAGTAGATCCACTAACTAAGAGTCCTGTAGTCATCTGTGATGAACCCTATTTAAAACAATGGTTTCTTCCAGATGAATGGGAAGCACTTAAGGAAGCATGTGATATCCTCGATTTTGATTCTATTCCAAAAAAGTTAGAGGGAAGAATACATATCGTTCCATTTCAAGGTGTAGATGGAAAACCTTCTTATATGCTCGCCATAAAACCTGATCACATCAAGATAGTATATGAACAAAAAGAAATTGTAACCAACAAATTGTTAATAGGGATTCAGTTCTCTAATTTAACAAAGGACCAACGTTATCATTGTTTACTGCATCCCCAAATTATAAAATTAGCAACTGTTCATTCAGCCTGACAATGAAAAGGTCATCAAGAAAAAAGGTAGAGTGATTCCGATACTTATTCGTGAAAAGGAGAGAATAACTTTGAAAATGTTGAAACTTCGTGTGCAATTATGGTGGTATAAAATATTAATTAAACTAGGTTTTAAAGCTGATGAAATATACTATATTGGTGGAAGTGAGGCATTACCACCACCACTTTCGAAAACTGAAGAGCAATCGTTACTAAAGAGGTTACCTACTGGTGATAAGGCTGCTCGCGCAGTGTTGATTGAACGGAACCTCCGTTTAGTCGTATATATTGCACGTAAATTTGAAAATACAGGTATAAATATAGAAGATTTAATAAGCATAGGTACAATAGGATTAATTAAGGCAGTAAATACATTTAAGCCTGAGAAACAAATTAAGTTAGCTACCTATGCGTCAAGATGCATAGAAAACGAAATTTTAATGTATTTGAGAAGAAATAACAAATTAAAATCAGAAATATCCTTTGATGAACCACTAAACATTGATTGGGACGGAAATGAGTTACTATTGTCAGATGTATTAGGTACTGAAAACGATGTTATAACAAAGAATTTAGAAAAAACTGTTGATAAAGATTTGTTGAAAAATGCTTTATCCCATCTAAACAGCAGGGAAAAACAAATTATGGAACTGCGGTTTGGGTTAATTGGCCAGGAGGAAAAAACTCAAAAAGATGTTGCTGATATGTTAGGGATTTCACAATCCTATATTTCCAGATTAGAAAAGAAGATTATTCGTCGTTTAAAAAAAGAATTTAATAAAATGGTATAGCCCTACTACCAGTTGAAATGCACTCATTTTTAACCCTTTTTAACACATTCGATTTTGCATAAAAAACCTTTTACGCGGAGATACTGTCCTTGAACAGCATCGCTAACTGGGAGGGCAGAATCGATATGATTAGACATAAGGTTGAGATATGTGGTGTTGATACATCGAAATTACCAGTACTAAAGAATGATGAAATGCGTAAATTATTTGTAAAAATGCAGGACGGAAATTTATCAGCCAGGGAAGAATTAGTAAATGGGAATTTACGATTAGTCCTAAGTGTTATTCAACGGTTTAACAATCGTGGGGAATATGTAGACGATCTATTTCAAGTAGGATGTATTGGATTAATGAAATCAATAGACAATTTTGATTTAGGTCATAATGTTAAATTTTCCACTTATGCAGTTCCAATGATTATTGGAGAAATTAGAAGATATTTAAGAGACAATAATCCAATTCGTGTATCACGATCATTGCGTGATATTGCGTATAAAGCATTGCAGGTCAGAGAGAGCTTGGTTAACAAAACATCAAAGGAACCCACATCAAAAGAAATTGCCGAGGAGTTGGGAATCCCTCAATCTGACATAGTTTTTGCATTAGATGCCATACAAGATCCTGTCTCATTATTTGAACCAATTTACAACGATGGTGGCGATCCGATTTTTGTAATGGATCAATTAAGTGACGATACGGATAAGGATTCCACCTGGGTAGACAAGCTTTCTTTAAAAGAAGGCATGCACCAGCTAAACGAACGTGAAAAGTTGATTGTTAACAAACGTTTTTTTCAAGGCAAAACACAAATGGAAGTCGCAGACGAGATAGGTATCTCACAAGCGCAAGTATCCCGTCTTGAAAAAGCAGCAATCAACCAAATGAACAAACAAATGTTTGAGTAAATAGAAAAGCGGAGGCGCCCGTTTAACGACGTATGGACTGGACTGACATGTTCAAGATAAAGGAAAGCCAAAAGTGCACTTCTTTTGTGCTTGACTTATCGAAGAACAGAGAAGGAAGTCCACTAGTCGTTGGGCGCAGCAGCTAGACAATAGAAAAGCGGAGGCGCCCGGTCTGAAGCGGACGCATAAGCAGAGAACCGAAGAACACATGGGTTTAAGTGTTCGAAGTGTTCAATGCTTATGACGACAGCTTCAAGGAGCAGCGATTTGGAAGTAATAACTGCAGCCTAAATAAGTGCTCTTAGAGAACAGATAACCTCGCATCTGTTCTTTTTTCTGTTTTACCGTATTTTTAATACAAAATATTGTTAGCCGTGCATATAGATTTAGTAAGGAAGGTGATTAAATGATAAAACTTTCAGAACTTCAGATGAAAGAAATTATCGTCATTGAAAATGGAACACGGCTAGGGCATATTTCAGATTTGGAAATCGATGCAGTAAACGGAAGAATCATAGCATTAATTGTGCTGATAAAAGAAGGAAAAAGTGGGATGTTTGCGAAGTCTGGTGAAATGATTATTAACTGGAACCAGATAGTCACTATAGGAGCAGATGTTATCTTGGTTCAGTTAAAGGAAAATAATACACTTCTTTTAAGTAGTAAACAAACTTGGAATTAAAGTAAAACATTAATTGTGATAAAATGAGTAAAGGACTTTTTTGTGGAGGAATTTAAATGGAAGCCTTTAATCAGGAAAATGAATCTTTTTTATCACTAACCAATTGGGAGCAAATAAAACCTTCTTTACGTGTTGGGTTTACCACGCGCCAAGGGGGGACTAGCAAGACACCCTTTGATTCACTTAATTTAGGGTTGCATGTACCAGATCGTTCACATGATGTAATTAGTAATCGGGAATATCTTGCACATAAACTGAATATACCGATTGAGCAATGGGTTAGCGGTCAACAGGTTCATGGGACTATTGTTGAGGTCATTAATGACAAAGTACAGGGTAGGGGTGGATTGTCTTATGAAGATTCTTTACCAGGAGTAGATGGTCTCATCACTAACCAAAAAGGAGTTTTATGTACAGCATTTTTTGCAGATTGTGTTCCGTTGTTCTTTTTTGATCCCGACACAGATTATGTTGGAATTGCTCATGCGGGTTGGAAAGGTACAGTAAATGAAATTGGTGTAGAAATGATTAAAAAGTTCCTTCAGTTGGGTGCTAATATCGAAACATTACGTGTAGCTGTTGGCCCTTGTATCTCACGAACCGCTTATGAGGTGGATGATCACGTTATAAAAAACCTATCTGCTGAACAGATAAAAAACACTACAGATAAACGAAACAATAGTCATTATCTGTTGGACTTGAAGAAATTAAATGTAGAAAATCTTTTACAAAGTGGTGTGTTACGTCATAATATAGAGATATCAAATTATTGCACATATCGTGAAAAGGATTTATTCTTTTCACATCGCCGTGATGAAGGCAAAACTGGAAGAATGCTTGGATTTATTGGTTTTCAAGAATGATTTTGTGTTGAAAGGAGATCTAGTAATCGTGCCAGTAGCTGATAATTTAAAAGAGATACGTGCCAATATAAACGCAGCATGTAAAAGAAGTAATCGAAATGCAGAAGATATTACGATTATTGGAGTAACGAAATATGTTACAATAGAAAGAACATTAGAAGCGGTTGGAGCTGGAATTAAAAATCTTGGTGAAAATCGTTTGGAAGGTTTTCAAGAAAAGTATAACCATTTCAGTGACAGCGTAAAATGGCATTTTATCGGTACACTCCAGTCAAGAAAAGTGAAGGATGTCATCTCCGAGATTGATTTTATCCATTCCTTGGACCGGAAATCATTAGCCAAAGAAATAGACAAGCGTTCTAAACGCCCAATTGATTGTTTTATTCAAGTAAATGTAAGTGAAGAGGAATCTAAGCATGGTGTGGCGTTAGGTGATGTTGAATTTTTTATTTCAGAACTTAAGAATTATTCAAACATTCGCGTGATTGGTTTAATGACAATGGCCCAACATACTGATGATGAAAATGTATTGCGACAAACCTTTGCATCACTTAGAGAAAAAAGGGATCAGATTATGTTAAAGGATTTATCCCATGCACCGTGTCAATATTTGTCGATGGGCATGAGTAATGATTATGAAATTGCCATTGAAGAAGGTGCTACTCATATACGCATTGGTTCAAAGTTAGTTGGATCAAAAAATCTGTGAGGTGTTAACGTGAGTATTAAAAATAAAATAAAAACATTTTTTACAATGGATGATGAGTATGAATATGTGGAAGAACAAGACGAAGAACAAGAACAGGAAGATAATTCTGCCAATCATAGTCAAAAACATTCACAAAACGTTGTGAGTTTAAAAAGTATGCAGCAAGCTTCATCGAAAATGGTATTAAGTGAACCAAGGTCATACGGAGAGGCTCAGGAAATTGCCGACAATATCGTAAACCGAAGAGCAGTTGTTATCAACTTACAACGGGTGGATAATGATCAAGGAAAGCGAATCATTGATTTTTTGAGCGGGACTGTTTACGCCATTAATGGTGATATTCAAAAGCTTGGCCCAGACACTTTCCTATGTACACCTGATAATGTAAATGTATCCGGTGTAATTACAGATACATATGAAGAAGACGAAATTGAAAAAGGATGGTAGCATACAATGGAAGCACTGTTTAAAATACTTTATTATGGATTAGAAATTTATAGTTTTGCAATTATCATATATATATTTATGTCATGGTTCCCAGGCTCTCGGGAAACAGCAATAGGTAAGTTCTTAACGAGCATAGCGGAACCATTTTTAGAACCGTTCCGTAAAATTATACCTCCACTTGGTATGATTGATTTATCGCCAATTGTTGCGATATTCGTACTATTTTTGGCTAGAGATTATGGTTTACCAGTATTTTTTAAAATGTTAGCAGGTTTATTCTAAAATATGGATATTTACCAACACTTTAGAAAAGAGGAACAGCCGTATATTGATCGTGTATTATCGTGGAAAGAACTAGTAGAGAGATCATATCAGCCGGTATTAACAGATTTTTTAGATCCTAGAGAGCAACAAATTATTAATTTGTTGGTTGGTGGAGATGACAACGATTTAAAACTCAATTTATTTGGTGGCGGAAATTTTTCCGAAAGAAAACGAGCAATAATCGTACCAGAGTATGAAGAAGTTGTGGAATCAGACTTTGGTATAATTATTTTACAGACAAATTATCATGAGAAGTTTGTTTCACTATCCCATGGAGATGTTATGGGATCTTTTTTATCACTAGGACTTGAACGAAAAAAGTTGGGTGATATCATTGTTAAGGACGGATTGGTCCAGATTTTATTAACAGATGATATCAGTACATATGTCGTAGCAAATCTAACATCAATAAAGAATACAAATGTAAATTTCGTATCAAAATCAATTAAAGAATTAGTCGAAAAAGAGTTGTACTGGATATCGGAAGACCACCTAGTTTCATCTATGCGATTAGACACAATCATAAAAAGTATATACGCTATTTCAAGGCAGACTGCTGCAGAAAGCATTTCTAAGAAATTAGTTAAAGTTAATTATCGAGTGGTAGATGATCGGTCATTCACTGTACAGGCAAATGATTTAATATCATTTAAAGGCAAAGGCCGCAGTAAGGTTGAAGGGATTAATGGAAAGACTAAGAAGGAAAAGCTTAAAATAACAACTTCGAAGTTAAAATAGTTTGAAAAACATGCAGGATTTCCATAGGAAACGTCGAATTAAGTCGTAATAGGAAAAATTTTAATTAATTGATATATTGTTTTCTAAATAAAGTAAGGAGGTGGCCCAAGTGCCATTAACACCACTAGATATCCATAACAAAGAATTCACAAAAGGCTTTCGGGGTTATGATGAAGATGAAGTTAACGAATTTTTAGACCAAGTAATTAAAGACTATGAAATGGTGATTCGGGAAAGAAAAGAACTGAAAGAAAAAATGGAACAACTAAATGAAAAACTAGGTCATTTTACTAATATTGAAACCACCTTAAATAAGTCAATTTTAATTGCTCAGGAAACTGCAGAGGAAGTTCGTGGTAACGCAACGAAAGAATCAAAGTTGATAATTAAAGAAGCAGAGAAAAACGCAGATCGTATTATTAACGAAGCACTTAACAAATCGCGCAGAATTTCCATGGATGTAGAAGAACTTAAAAAACAGGGTAAGGTATTCCGTACTAGACTAAGAATGCTTATTGAAGCACAGTTAGAAATGATTGGAACAGATGATTGGGATCACTTATTTGACGAAGAAATTGGCGAAGAACTTGAATTAGCAGAAAATAGATCTTAATTGTTGACGATTAAAGCAATATTAATCTATAATAAAATAAACTTAATTAATAAGTGAATAGTAACATACAAGGACGGAGACAGTATAATTGTTATACTCTGTTTAAAGCGAGCTGGGATACGGTGTAAGCCTGGTACAGAAAACATTTAGAACATCACTCCTGAGTATCCGATCGAATCTGTCAGAGGAGAATTGGACGTGTCGTTCACGTTACGAACTTCGAGTGAATTTAAGTTTTAATTAAGAATTTAAATTTATAAGGGTGGTACCGCGAGTCTTCTCGTCCCTTTTGGGATGTAGAGGGCTTTTTTTAATATTTTTAGAAAACTTGGCTTATCGCAAGCCTTTTGGCGAAAGCTTAGTGCAGCACTTATGCAGAAAGAAAGTTTATTGCTAAAAATAATTGCTACATAAAACTATTTCTTGATTACAATAACTATTTCTTGATTACAATAAATAAATGATCAAGGCTTATAGCAAGTTAACACTAGGAGGAACAATAATGGATTATAAAGACACATTACTAATGCCAAAGACAGAGTTTCCAATGCGAGGTAATTTACCAAACAAGGAACCTGTACGTCAACAGAAATGGGAAGAAGAAAATATATATGAAAAAGGGCAGGAACGTACAAAGGGCCGACCTTTATTTGTCTTACATGACGGACCACCATATGCAAATGGTGATTTGCATATTGGGCACGCATTAAATAAAATACTTAAGGATTTCATCACTCGTTACAAATCAATGACTGGTTTCAGTGCTCCATATGTGCCTGGTTGGGACACACATGGACTGCCGATTGAAACAGCTTTGACAAAGAAGAAAAAGATAAATCGAAAAGAACTTAGTATTGCTGAATTCAGAAAAATGTGTGCTGAGTATGCAATGGGTCAGATAGATAATCAACGTACACAGTTTAAACAACTTGGAGTCAGAGGAGATTGGGATAACCCATATATCACATTAAACAAGAACTATGAAGCAGCACAAATTAAGGTCTTTGGTGAGATGGCTAATAAAGGGTATATCTATAAAGGATTAAAACCAGTTTATTGGTCACCATCATCTGAATCAGCCCTTGCTGAGGCAGAAATTGAATACCATGATAAGCGTTCACCATCTATTTATGTTGGTTTTGAAGTAACGGATGGAAAAGGTCTACTCGATGGTGGAGAAAAGGTTATCATCTGGACTACTACACCATGGACTATTCCAGCAAATCTTGGGATTAGTTTACACCCAAAATTCGATTATGTTGTTGTAAAGGTAGAGAATGAAAAATTTGTTGTGGCACAGGATCTGCTTGAGACAGTGTCTAATGAATTGGATTGGGAAAATCCAGAAGTTATTAAAACATTTAAAGGCCAAGAGGCTGATAAAATCGTTACGAAGCATCCTTTTTATGACAGAGACTCTATTGTCATGTTAGGTGATCATGTGACAACAGATGCAGGTACAGGATGTGTTCATACTGCTCCTGGTCATGGTGAAGATGATTTTTATGTTTCAAAAGGATATGGACTAGAAGCATTATGTCCTGTTGATGACAAAGGTATTTTTACGAGTGAGGCTCCCGGATTTGAAGGATTATTTTATGATGAGGCAAACAAACAAATCACAGAAAAGCTTGAAGAGGTTGGGGCTTTATTAAAACTAACATTCATCACTCATTCTTACCCACATGACTGGCGTACGAAAAAACCAACAATTTTCCGTGCAACATCACAGTGGTTTGCGTCAATCAAGGACTTCCGCCAAGATATTTTAGAAGAAATTAAACGAGTTAATTGGTATCCAAGCTGGGGTGAAACACGATTATTTAATATGGTTCGAGACCGTGAAGATTGGTGTATTTCACGCCAACGAGCATGGGGAGTACCAATTCCTGTTTTTTACGCTGAAGACCAAACACCGATTATTACAGAGGAAACGATTGCACATATTTCTAAGTTGTTTGCTGAACACGGTTCGAACGTTTGGTTCGAGCGCGAGGCTAAGGATTTGCTACCAGAAGGATTTACATCTGATCATAGCCCAAACGGGAAATTTACAAAAGAAACAGACATCATGGATGTATGGTTTGATTCAGGTTCTTCCCATGAAGGAGTATTAGTTGGTCGAGATGACCATAGACGTCCTGCAGATATTTATTTGGAAGGAAGTGACCAGTATCGCGGGTGGTTTAACTCTTCCTTATCAACGTCTGTTGCGGTTACAGGGAAAGCACCATATGAGAATATTGTCTCTCATGGATTTGTTCTAGATGGCAATGGCCGGAAAATGAGTAAATCATTAGGCAACATTATGAGTCCATCAAAAGTTCAAAAACAATTGGGATCCGATATCCTTCGTTTATGGGTATCATCAGTGGACTATCAAGCAGATGTTCGTATTTCACAGGATATTTTAAAGCATGTGTCAGAGGCGTATCGAAAAATTAGAAATACATTCCGCTTTATGCTGGCAAACTTAGCTGATTTTAATCCTGAAACTGACCGTGTAAATGTAAGTGACTTGCAGGAAGTTGACCAATATATGCTACATCGTCTGCAGCAGATAAACAAAAATGTGAGATCAGGCTATGATAAATTTGAGTTTTCAACAATTTATCATCAGGTTCACAACTTTTGCGCAGTAGATCTTAGCTCATTCTATTTAGACTTTGCAAAAGATATTCTGTATATTGAAGCAGCGGATAACGCGCAACGCAGAAGTATTCAAACAGTTTACTATGATATCTTAACAACACTTGTTCAACTGTTAACGCCAATTATTCCACATACAACAGATGAAGTATGGGAATATATTCCTGGAACTAAGACTTCAGTGAACGTGCAGTTAACAGACATCCCAGATCCAATAGAGGTTTTTGACAATGAGGAACTACCAAAGAAATGGGATCACTTTATGAGTGTTCGCGACGATGTTTTCAAGGCATTAGAAGAAGCTCGAAACAAAAAAATCATTGGAAAATCCTTAGAAGCTAAAATAACCATTGTTGCAAAGGACGAAAACACGAAAGAAGTACTAAACGGTATTCAAAATCTGCATCAGTTATTAATTGTTTCAGAAGCAAATTTAAGTGAAGATAGTAATGGAACAACTGGGTATCGTTTTGTTGACGTTAAAGTCGAAAAACATCCAGGAGAAAAATGTGAACGTTGCTGGATTGCTTCAGAAACCGTTGGAGAAGATAAAGAACACCCAGAACTATGTACACGCTGTGCTGAAATAGTCAAAGAAAACTATTAAGTCAAAGAAAATGCCAATACGTTCAAAATTTTTGTGTGATTGATAGGAAAGAATCCTTCTCTTAAAGCAGAGAAGGATTCTTTATGATAATATGTTACTTAGAAACAAGTTTGGATTTGGGGGAAGATAAATGTACCCGTATTACATAGTTGCAGTAATTTTAGTAGTGATTGATCAAATCACAAAATGGATTGTTGTAAAAAATATGGAATTGTATGAACAAATTACAATTATTGAAAACTTTTTCTATTTCACTTCTCACCGTAATACAGGTGCCGCCTGGGGCATATTAGAAGGAAAAATGCTCTTCTTTTATATTGTAACTGTAATTGTTGTAATAGGCGTTATATACTATATGCAAAAGTATGCAAAGGACAACAAACTACTAGCAGTATCATTAAGCTTTATTCTAGGTGGAGCAATTGGGAACTTTATTGACCGTATTTTTCGCGGTGCAGTAGTTGATTTCCTGGATTTTATTATTATCAACTACGATTTTCCTATCTTTAATATTGCAGATTCGTCTTTAGTAGTTGGTGTTATTCTGGTATTAATAGCAACATTTATTGATGAGAAAAAGAAAGGAAATAAAACAGTATGACAGTAAATCAACATGAAGTGCAAGCCCATCAAAATAAGATTAGGTTAGATAAACTGTTAGCGGATATAAATCCGAATAATTCACGTTCACAAGTACAGACGTGGATTGCTGATGGTTTTGTCAAATTAAACAACGAAGAAGCAAAGCCTAACCATAAATGCCACACAGGAGATGTAATTGAATGGTCTGAGCCTCAACCAAAACCATTGGAAGTAGAAGCTGAAAATATTCCAATTGAGGTAATTTATGAAGATTCCGATGTTATTGTTGTAAATAAACCAAAGGGGATGGTAGTCCATCCATCTGCTGGACACGTCGGAGGAACACTTGTAAACGCATTGCTATACCACTGTAAAGACTTGTCCGGTATAAATGGGGTTGAGCGTCCTGGAATTGTTCACAGAATTGATAAAGATACGAGTGGTCTGTTAGTAGTTGCCAAAAGCGATATTGCACATACAAGTCTTGCAGAACAACTTTCAAGCAAGAAAGTAGAACGCAAGTATGAAGCTGTGGTTCACGGTGTTATTGAACACGACACAGGAATGGTGGATGCACCTATAGGACGAGATCCTAAGGACAGGCAAAGGATGGGAATTGTTGATAAGGGTAAACCAGCTGTAACCCATTTCAGCGTTTTAAATCGATATGATAACTACACACATGTAGAATGTCAATTGGAAACAGGAAGAACACATCAAATTCGAGTACATTTCAGGTATATTGGTTTTCCTCTAGTAGGTGATCCAAAATACGGTCAACGAAAAACATTGAAAGTTGACGGGCAGGCATTACATGCAAAATCTTTAGGCTTTACACATCCACGGACTAAAGAATGGATGAAGTTTGAGGTTAAACCTCCTCAAATATTTTTCGATCTTCTGGATCAGATTAAAATTATGTATTGACACATATACTGTAATTTGGCATACTTAAACAAATGAATAAAGAACCTTTAAAGATAGTCCTGAGAGACTAAAAAGGAGTCGGTTATGAGATAGACATAGGTCTGTCGTCTAAAAAATCCCTTTTTCTCTCATGAAAAAGGGATTTTTTTCTATTATAAACGCTTAAATCGATTCTTCTTATTTTGAAATGAGGTGGGCATAAACTTGGAAGAAAAAACAGTTGTATTAGATCAAGCAGCGATTAATCGGGCATTAACCAGAATAGCACATGAAATACTCGAGAAAAACAAGGGCGGAGAAAATCTAGTTCTTATCGGAATTAAGACTCGGGGTGTTCCAATCACGAAAAGATTACAGGAGAAAATAAAACAAATTGAAAATGTGACTGTTCCGATTGGAGAATTAGACATTACCTTGTATCGGGATGATTTGGAAAAAAGTGCACCTACAAACGAGCCAGAGTTAAAGGACACGAATATAAATGTAGATTTGACCAACAAAAATATTATTCTCATCGATGACGTTTTGTTTACGGGACGTACTGTACGTGCTGCAATGGACGCGGTCATGGATCTTGGCAGACCTGCTCAAATTCAACTAGGAGTTTTAATTGATCGGGGCCACCGTGAATTGCCGATAAGAGCTGATTATGTAGGCAAAAATATTCCTACCTCAGACAACGAAGTAATTGTAGTCAAACTAGATGAAATAGATCAACTCGATCAAGTTAGTATTTTTCAAAAATAAATAAGTAAACCTTTAATTGAATCCAGAGAGATTTAAAAGGTTGTCAATGTTACGTGACTGTACACGTATACCTCTTTGCGACCTTTTGCAAAGAGGTTTTTTAATGGAAAAAATTTGGAGGGTGGACAATGAAACATTTTCTATCAACAAAAGATCTTAGCTCAAATGAATTGATAAAGATTCTAGAGGTAGCGGAACAGTACAGTCAAAGTGGCCAGCCCAAATTTCAATGCCAGTTATTTGCAGCTAATCTATTTTTTGAACCAAGTACCAGAACTAAACTTAGTTTCCTTGTAGCTGAAAAAAAACTGGGTATAGAAACGTTGGATTTACAAATGGAAGCGTCTAGTTTAACAAAAGGCGAATCAATCTATGATACAGCAAAAACTTGTGAAGCAGTTGGAGCTAATCTACTGGTCATTCGTCATCAGGAAGACAACTGGTACGAGGAACTAGTAAACCACCTGCAGATACCCATAATCAATGCTGGTGCAGGTATAGGAGAGCATCCAACCCAATGTATGCTAGATTTGTTAACCATTTATCAGGATTTTGGGTACTTTAGTGGATTAAACATCGTTATAGTTGGAGACATCAAGCACAGTAGGGTTGCCAGGTCCAACGCACAAGCATTACACACTTTAGGTGCAAATGTATTTTTTGCTGCTGCCCCGGGATTTGAAGACAAGTCACTTGATTTTCCATATATCTCAATTGATGAGGCGGTAGAGATGTGTGACGTTTTAATGCTGCTAAGAATTCAACATGAACGTCACGAGGAAAAAAATTATGATTCAACCTCCTATCACGAAAAATATGGACTTACAATCAGGCGTGAACAAAAAATGCGGGATTCCGCAATTATCTTGCATCCAGCTCCAGTAAACCGAGGAGTCGAATTAGCATCTGAGTTAGTTGAGTGCAGCCGGTCAAGAATTTTCAAACAAATGAATAACGGTGTATATATAAGAATGGCAATAATAACAACATTATTAAAGGATTGGGGAATGCAAAATGAAATTATTACTCAAAAACGCAACTCGCTTAACGGAATCAAATGTAGCTGAAAACGTGGACATTTTAATTGTAGACAAATACATCAAGGAAATCTCCCGAAATATTTCAGATGATACTGCACAAGTTGTTGATTGCGAAAATAACATGGTCTTCCCTGGTTTTATCGATGTCCATATCCATCTCCGAGAGCCGGGTGGTGAGCATAAGGAAACAATTGAATCCGGTACGAAGGCTGCAGCCAGGGGTGGATTTACTACTGTTTGTGCTATGCCAAATACATCACCAGTTCCTGATAGTGAGGAATCAGTTAAAGCATTATTAAACAAAATTAATGAATCTGCAGTTGTACGAGTTTTACCATATGCAGCAATAACGAAAGACCTCAATGGTGAGGTATTGAATGATATTAAACAAATTGCCGATATGGGAGTATTTGCTTTTACGGATGACGGTGTTGGTATACAAACTGCCGACTTAATGCTCCGAGCAATGAAGGAAGCTGCTGCAGCTAATGTATCTGTTGTAGCCCATTGTGAAGATAATTCCATTGTATATAGCGGTGTCGTCCATCTAGGTAATGTAAGTGACCGTATAGATCTTCCGGGGATTCCGTCCCTAAGTGAATCAGTTCAAATCGCACGCGATGTATTATTAGCTGAAGCAACAGGAGCTCACTATCATGTTTGTCACGTAAGTACGAAAGAGTCTGTTCGTGTCATTCGTGATGCAAAAAAAGCAGGTATTCATGTTACTGCCGAGGTAACACCGCATCATCTGTTACTAAACGAAGATGCAGTATTGAAAGACGATACGAATTATAAGATGAATCCACCGCTTAGGAGCAAAGAAGATCAAGAAGCATTGCTAACAGGTTTATTAGATGGAACAATTGATTTTATTGCAACTGATCATGCTCCACATGCAGAATCAGAAAAAGCAAAGGGATTTTTAACATCTCCATTTGGAATTGTTGGATTAGAAACTGCATTTTCGCTTCTTTATACGTATCTAGTAAAATCAAATAAAATCACACTACGTCAATTAGTAGATTGGTTAACGATTAAACCTGCTGAAGTATTTGGGATGCCCTACGGAAAGCTTAAAGAGAAAGAAATTGCAGATATAACGATTGTAAATCTAGAAAAAGAAACCAAAGTTGATAAGCATAAGTTTCATTCAAAAGGGAAAAATACCCCGTTTGATAAATGGGAGATTACCAGTAAGCCAGTTTTGACTATTTCAGAAGGAAAAATAGTCTATAAGGAGGATATTCATGACTAAACGACAATTGATCTTAGAGGATGGAACAATATTTAGTGGAGAGGGCTTTGGAAGCTCCCGGAAAAGATCTGGTGAAATAGTATTTAACACGGGAATGACTGGCTACCAGGAGGTAATTACAGATCCTTCCTATTGTGGTCAAATCGTTATGATGACGTATCCTCTTGTTGGTAATTATGGAATTAATCGAGATGATTTTGAAACAGTAACACCGTTTATTCATGGATTTGTGGCAAAGGAAGTAACTGAATACCCTTCTAATTTCAGGAGTGAAGAAAGCCTTAGTTCCTATTTGGAAGCGAATGATATTCCTGGAATATCGGGAATTGACACTAGAAAATTAACAAAGATTATTCGTAAACATGGAACAATGAAGGCAATAATCGCTGATGCGTCAGAATCAGAAGAAGAGTTATTAAATGAATTAGCTAATGAGCCTGAAATGACTAATCAAGTGGAATTGACATCAGCTGTAAAACCTTATGTTGTTCCGGGGCGTGGACATCGTATTGTATTAGTAGATTTTGGTATGAAACACGGTATTTTACGCGAACTTACAAAACGGAATTGTCATGTTACGGTAGTCCCGTACAATTACAGCGCTGAAAACATACTAAGATTAAAACCGGATGGAATAATGCTGACTAATGGGCCTGGAGATCCGAAAGATGTTCCAGAATCGATTGAAATGGTTAGAGAGGTACTCGGAAAAAAACCACTATTCGGTATTTGCTTAGGGCACCAGTTATTCGCACTGGCATGTGGGGCTGACACAGAAAAAATGAAATTTGGTCATCGGGGTGCAAACCATCCAGTAAAAGATTTGAAATTAGACAAGACGTATTTAACATCACAAAACCATAGTTATGCTGTTAGAAAGAATACACTTAATAAAACGGATCTAATATTAACACAGATAGCATTAAACGATAATACTGTCGAAGGTATCAAACACAAAACCTTCCCTGCTTTTACGGTTCAATATCATCCAGAAAGTTCACCAGGACCAGAAGATACCAATCATCTATTTGATCAATTCATGACTATGATTGAACAGGTTAATGATAAACACGAGGAGGAGAAGACGTATGCCTAAGAATAAAGCAATAAAAAAAATTTTAGTAATTGGATCAGGTCCGATTGTTATTGGACAGGCAGCAGAGTTTGATTATTCGGGCACGCAAGGGTGCCAGGCACTAAAGGAAGAAGGATATCAAGTTATACTAGCAAATTCTAATCCTGCAACGATTATGACTGATTATACAGTTGCTGATAAAGTATATATGGAGCCATTAACGGTAGAATTTTTAACGAAAATCATTCGGAAGGAACAACCTGACGCATTACTGCCAACTCTAGGGGGGCAAACAGGTTTAAATCTGGCAGTAGCTCTAGAAGAGACCGGGATTCTGGCAGAATACAATGTTAATCTTCTTGGAACCTCACTAGAAGCGATTCAAAAAGCAGAGGACAGGGAATTATTTCGTTCACTAATGCATGAACTTAATGAACCAGTTCCTGAGAGTCAAATTGTAAATTCAGTTGACAAAGCTGTGGATTTTGCAAATGAAATAGGATTTCCACTTATAGTCAGACCGGCTTATACCTTAGGTGGTACTGGTGGAGGAATGTGTTATACCGAGGTGGAACTTCGTGATATTACACGTAATGGATTGTCATTATCACCGGTAAATCAATGTCTAATTGAACGAAACATTGCTGGGTTTAAAGAAATTGAGTATGAAGTAATGCGTGACAAAAAAGATCAGGCTATCGTTGTGTGTAATATGGAAAACGTTGATCCAGTTGGAATTCATACTGGTGATTCAATAGTCGTAGCACCATCCCAAACACTCAGTGACCGTGAGTATCAATTACTGCGGAATGCTTCACTTAAGATTATTCGTGCATTAAAAATAGAAGGTGGCTGTAATGTTCAATTAGCATTGGACCCAGATAGTTTTGACTACTTTATTATAGAAGTGAACCCACGGGTAAGTCGATCGTCAGCACTCGCTTCAAAAGCTACTGGCTACCCAATTGCTAAAGTAGCAGCAAAAATAGCGGTAGGATTAACTTTAGATGAAATCTTAAACCCGATCACAGGAAAAACGTATGCTTGCTTTGAGCCTTCTCTTGACTATGTTGTCACAAAAATACCGCGATTTCCTTTTGACAAATTCACATCAGGGGATCGTTATCTAGGGACGCAAATGAAAGCAACAGGCGAAATAATGGCAATTGGTCGCAACTTTGAGGAATCATTATTAAAAGGTGTTCGATCACTTGATATAGGTACAGAGGATTTATGGTTAAAATCATTAATTAAACTTTCCCTTGATGAATTAAAACACCGCTTAAAGAAAGCGGATGACGAACGTTTATTTGTTTTAGCGGAAGTATTTAGGCGTGGTATGTCACTAGATGAAATTTTTGACCAAACTAAAATTGATCGTTTCTTTCTCATCAAAATTAAACATTTAATCGAATTAGAAGAGAAATTAAGACTAAATATAAATAACCTTGAATTACTAGAAAAAAGTAAGAAATTAGGGTTTTCCGATTCCCATATTGCACGCCTATGGGAGACAACAGTGGATGAAATATATGAACTACGCATGGAGAGACAAATTAAACCAGTATACAAGATGGTTGATACATGTGCTGCTGAATTTGAATCTGAAACACCCTATTTTTATAGTACCTATGAAGATGAAAATGAATCAGTAAGATCAGACCGCAAGAAAATACTTGTTTTAGGCTCGGGACCTATTAGAATAGGCCAAGGAATTGAGTTTGACTATGCAACAGTCCATTCAGTATTAGCAATTAAAGAAATGGGCTATGAGGCAATCATTATGAATAACAACCCTGAAACAGTTTCAACTGATTTCAGTATATCGGATAAATTGTACTTTGAACCATTAACACTGGAAGATGTAATGCATGTCATTAATCTAGAAAACCCAGAAGGTGTTATTGTTCAATTTGGTGGACAAACGGCAATTAACCTGGCGGATGGGCTTCAACGACGCGGAGTTAATATATTGGGCACGAACCTGGAAGCAATAGATAAAGCAGAAGACCGAGACAAATTTGAACAACTGTTAAATGACCTTGACTTGTTACGTCCAAAAGGTAAATCTGTATTAAAATTGGATCAGGCCTTAGATACAGCAAATGAAATAGGATATCCGGTTTTAGTTAGACCATCCTATGTAATCGGTGGTAGCCGGATGGAAATTGTTTATAATGATGACGAACTAAATGCATATTTAGTAAAATCAAGTGATACTGAAGATAAGCATCCTATCTTAATCGACCAATATCTCACAGGAATAGAAGTGGAAGTAGACGCAATTAGTGATGGAGAAACAACTATCATACCTGGAATTATGGAACATATCGAACGTGCAGGTGTCCATTCAGGTGATTCGATTGCAGTATACCCACCACAAAGAATTAGTGAAACTGTCAAACAAAAGTGTATGGAAGCAGCAACGAAAATTGCACAGGAACTGCAGGTAAAAGGGTTGATCAATATTCAGTTCATTGTACGAAAAGATGATGTTTACGTGCTTGAAGTAAACCCAAGGGCAAGCCGAACCATCCCTTTCTTAAGTAAGGTAACTGGTGTAACAATGGCGAATCTCGCAACAAAATGCATACTAGGAGAATCGTTAAACGCAATGGGCTTCACTTCAGGAATTTTGCCAGAACAAGATAGTGTGTCTGTTAAAGTACCGGTGTTCTCGTTTGAAAAGTTGCGTAGTGTTGACACAATTTTAGGGCCGGAAATGAAATCAACCGGGGAAGCAATAGGCTATGATAAAACATTGGAAAAAGCGTTATACAAGGGACTGATTGCATCGGGTCTTAAGGTACCACAGGAAGGTTCTGTATTATTAACAGTTGCTGACAAAGATAAGGCAGAAGTTCTTGAAATTGCAGATCGCTTTCATCAGCTAGGTTTCCAACTGTATGCAACAGCTGGAACTGCTGACTTTGTAAAACAAAATGGGGTTCCAGTTAACGAGGTTGCGAAAATTGGATCAGATGAACCAAACGTGTTATCCATCATAGAAAATGGAGAGGTACAGTTTGTCATAAATACACTAACTTCTGGGAAAAAACCACGCTCAGATGGGTTTAGAATTCGTAGAGAAGCAGTTGAGCATGGAATTGCCTGTCTAACGAGTCTTGATACAGCTAATGCGATTTTAAATGTAATTGATTCAACAACGTTTAGTGCAAAACCAATGACGGATAAAAAGGTTGTATTAACATGAAACGAAAAGAAACATTGTTGATTAAAAGTGCGCATGAAATCGCCTATGAAACTACTGAAATGGTCCTGCAGAATGTCTATATTAGCGAAAATGCCAAGCCAGGACAGTTTTTACACATTGAAGTAGCAGGTCATACTCTCAGAAGGCCGATATCTATTGCAACAATTGATAAGGAGAATGAAACGGTGACGGTTTTATTCAAGCAGCTTGGAGAAGGCACGAAGGCGCTTGCAACGTATCAAGCTGGGATGGAAATCAATGCATTGGGTCCAAGTGGTAATGGGTTTCCGGATAGGGATACAACCGATACAACTGTTTTGTTAATTGGTGGGGGGATTGGTATACCCCCACTGTATTGCCTAGGTAAAAAGCTAGCTAAAGAAGGAGTGCAGGTAGTATCTGTACTTGGCTTTCAAAATAAAGCAAGCGTTTTTTACGAAGAAGCCTTCAATGAGTTGGGGAAGACTTTTATTACAACCAACGATGGTAGTTATGGAGAAAAAGGATTTGTAACCGATGTAGTAGAAAAAGTTGCAGACTTTGATTGCTATTATTCATGTGGTCCTCTCCCTATGCTTCAAGCAGTAACACAAAAGTTGAAAAATGAAAAAGGGTATATTTCACTTGAAGAGCGAATGGGATGCGGTGTTGGAGCATGTTTTGCATGCGTTATTCCGACGGATGATTTTGGTGGATACAAAAAAATATGTAGTGATGGTCCAGTATTTGACGCAAATGAGGTGAGCTTATGACAGATTTAGCGGTGAATTTACCTGGTTTGCAATTGAAAAATCCGATCATGCCAGCATCAGGATGTTTTGGCTTTGGTCGGGAATACAGTGAATTCTATGACCTGCAGCAATTAGGTGCAGTTATTATGAAGGCTGCGACCGGTACCAGTCGATTCGGCAACAATACGCCACGTGTAGCGGAAACGTCCGCTGGCATGTTAAACGCAATAGGATTACAAAACCCAGGCGTAGATAATATTATCGAAACAGAAGTATCTTTTCTTGCAAAATATAACATTCCGATCATTGCAAATGTGGCTGGTAGTACAATAGAAGAATATGAAAAGGTAGCTGAAGCGTTTAATCATACGAATTCTGTTCATGCGATAGAACTAAATATTTCTTGCCCAAACGTAAAAGAAGGTGGCATTCAATTCGGAACTGATCCGGAAATGGCTGCCAATGTCACAAGGGTCGTTAAAAAAGCTAGTAATCTACCAGTATACGTTAAACTATCACCAAACGTTTCGAATATCGTAGCAATGGCTAAAGCGGTGGAGGAAGCAGGGGCTGATGGTCTGTCAATGATTAATACGTTATCAGGAATGCAAATCCATCTATCTAGTAGAAAACCGATTCTTGCAAATAAAACTGGTGGATTGTCAGGACCAGCGATTAAACCAGTTGCTATTCGTATGATTTATGAAGTGAAACAACACGTTTCCATACCAATTATCGGCATGGGCGGTGTTTCTACAGTTGACGATGTGGTTGAGTTTTTGCTAGCAGGAGCAAGTGCGGTTGCGGTTGGAACAGCCAATTTCCAAAATCCATTAATTTGTCCAGAATTAATTGAAGCATTACCAGGAGCACTTGAAAAATATGGTTTCAGCTCAGTAGAAGAAGCGATTGGAAAGGGGCATGGAGCATGAATGGCAAAACGTATCTATCGTTAGACTTTCCCACTTGGGAAGAAGCAAAAAGATTTATTGATACACATAATTTTCGTGGTGTTCCAGTAAAAGTGGGAATGGAGTTATTCTACCGGGAAGGACCAAAAGTGATTGAGACACTAAAAGAAAATAATCATGCTATTTTTCTGGACTTGAAATTACACGACATCCCTACAACCGTCATGAAGGCAATGAAAAATATTGCTGCGCTTGAGGTGGATATGGTGAATGTACATGCTCTGGGTGGAAGTGAAATGATTAAGCGAGCTAAGGATGGATTAGTGTCAGGTTCCACTTCTAGCCATATCACTAAACTAATTGCCGTTACCATGCTTACGTCGATGGACGAACAAGAGATGAATGATGAGTTGAACATACCAGGAAAACTCCATGATAATGTACTTCACTTTGCAAATTTTGCTAACCAAAATGGTGCAGACGGGGTAGTATGTTCTGTCCATGAAGCAAAGGCCATTAAAGAAATTTGTGGACAAACATTTTTGACTGTAACACCTGGTATCCGTTTAGACGATTCTAATGCAAATGATCAAAAGCGTGTATCATCACCCGCATTTGCTCGAGAAAACGGATCAGATATATTGGTGCTTGGGCGTACTGTTACAAAAGCGGCAAATCCAAAAGAAGCCTACAATAAAGTTGTTGAGGAGTGGAAACATGGGATTAAGTCATGAAATAGCTAAGGATCTACTAGACATTAAAGCAATTCAAATTCGAACCGAAAATTATTTTACGTGGACATCTGGATTGAAATCACCAATTTATTGTGACAACCGTTTAACCATGTCCTATCCATCTGTTCGAAAGAAAATTGTTCAAGGATATAAACATCTGATTGAACAAATGGAAGTGAAGCCTGATCTGATAGCCGGGTGTGCTACTGCCGGGATTCCACATGCGGCCTGGCTTGCAGATGAACTTGATTTGCCAATGGTATATGTACGTTCAAAACCAAAAGGTCATGGAAATGGGAACCAAATTGAAGGACATATCAAACAGGGTCAAAAGGCCGTAGTTATCGAAGATTTAATTTCGACAGGGGGTTCTTCAATCGAAGCAGCTCAAGCACTTTTAAATGCAGGTGCTGAAGTTTTAAGTATATTGGCTATTTTTACTTACGGATTGGATAAATCAATTCAAAAATTTTCAGAAGCTGCGTTAACTTTTGCCACCATTACTAATTATGATGAAGTTCTTGCATTATTAGTAGGAGAGGGAACAATTAATGAGGCGGAGAAAGAGAAATTACAGGTTTGGAAACAAGAACTCTAATTAACAAAGATGACTATTATAGTCATCTTTGTTTCCTCTCAAACAAATCCGAATCAATCGATTCAAGCAAAGAATTTAGTTGGTCAAAATTAGTTGTTTTTTCCTTGTCTTCTTCGGTTAATTTGCCAGCATTTTCTATAATATAGGCTATCCATTCTGCTTCTAATTTTTCTGCTGGTTTACCGTATACATCCTGAAATTTCTTATTTAAATCGGCTTTATTATAGATTTGTTCAAATTTGTTTAATCCATAGGCATCAATTAAATAGGCTATAAATGAGCCGGCGTGAAGGTAGCTCATCGACCGGAGTAGATAATCACTTTGATCATTAATGACAGGTCTGAAAAAAGTATCATCATATCCTAAGTCTATTAATTTGTACAAGGGAATATTTTTATTTTTACTAATTAGATATTTCATGATTTTATTATTTGAAAGACCAAGATTAAGAGTTTTAGATTTATCGTGTTTATCTTCCAAGTACGTAGCAAATCCCTCTTGAGTGAAGAAACCTTTACTTCCATCATAATTATTCCCATAACCTAGTATGGTATGGCTCATTTCGTGTAAGATAGGATAATTATCTATGTCTGTTGCATACAACTTGATGTCTTCTCTATAGCCGGTAGATATTCCATTGCCCTTTAATAGATGAACGTTGACTTTTTCAGCTGGAACATAGTCTGTTTTAATCGAGTTTGTAACTATGTTGTATGACTTTACAATTTCTTTTTTTATTGTATCTAATTGCTGCTGTGAGGATTCTCTAGTATTAACGATTTTAAAGGTTAAACGACCATCTTCAGTAACCACTATGTTTTCTTTCGTTTTTTCCTTTGTCGGTTGTTCTTCTGGAGGTGAGGTCTTAGGTGAACATGCAAATAACACCAGTGTTAGAAAAATGATTCCAATAACTAGTCTGATAAATAGCCCTCCTATAAGAAATTTAATTGTTTTATATATACGGATAAAATTCTAATAAGTTTCACTGTTAGGATGATTTATTTTCTGCACAGAACCATCCACTCATCGATTGCAAATGATTGAATTCTATCATTTGTTACCTTCACTTGAAAATAGTCCTTTATTTCACTGGATGATTTTAATATATAAGAACTTACTTCATCTTTTTTCTGTTCAGTGTCTAGTGTCCGATTAATCCATTCTTTGTAAGGCAATGTCTTCATTCTGGTTTTTTCTTTAACTACAACTAATTTATATGTTGTTAGGTGTTCTTTCCATTCGCATACAAGTAGTGATCGTACATGACTATAATCACGCATTTTTTCTAATGTATTTACAAAGTTATTGAGTATTGGATCTCCAGGTGCAATGTTATCAATCAATATAAAATTTGCTCCAGGCTTTAGCACACGATAAACTTCAGAAATGAACTTTGCGGGATTAGGAAAATGGTGTGCAGCAATCCGGCAAGTCACGATATCAAAAGAATCATCTTCAAAAGGTAGCTTTTCAGCATCTGCTATGGAATAACTGATATTTTCATAGTCTTCTAAATGTTTTGCGGTATTTGTCAGCATTTCTTCTGTTAAATCCGAGGCTATTACTTTCGTAACATGGCTGGAAAGCTGTTTGGCAACATGCCCACCACCTGTTGCGATATCAAGTGCGACCATTGTTAAAGTAGGATTTAACCATTCAATTATTAATGGTAGATCACTCCCTGTTCCATGGGTGGAACTGGTTACATATGCATTATTATTTTTCCCAAAAGTTTTTTTCACATTTTCTTTTTCATTCATAAACGTTTCCCTCTTTCGTTTGTACAGTATACATGTATCATATGATTAAAGATGAAATAAGTAAAATATTCGTTTATAATCAATAGTAATAAACTATTACTTATCTATTCAGGAGGGAATTATGAAAATTGATGATTATATTTTGTTACTTAAGTTAAACGAAATAGGAACAATTCGTGGTACGGCTAAAGCCATATTAATTTCACAACCAGCTGTAACGCAACGCCTCAAATACATAGAAGAATATTTTGGTCAGATGATTTTTATTCGTACATCCAAGAGATTGATGCTTACACCTGTAGGGGAATTGATATTAAAACATGCAGAAACTGTAGTTGAGAGGGAAGAAGCAATAAAAAATAGTTTACTTGAGTCAAGCGACAAAGTTCAAGGAACACTATCTATTGCTTGCTCCTCACTTATTAGTCAACGCTACTTGCCTGCTATGCTTGCAGAGTATACCGGTGCATATCCCAATGTAGAAATTGACCTTGTAACTGGAATTAGTGAAGATATTAAACGTGATCATAAGAACTATCATGTATGCATTATTCGGGGAGAAAAATTAAAGGAAGGAATTTGTTCACCTTTATTTGAAGATCCCTTATACATATTTGATACTGAACCTTTTCCCGAAAAAAAACTCAAAGAGCGACCGCTAATTACATTTAAAAGTGATGATAGCATGCATGAACTGGTTGATAATTGGCTGTATCATCACCAAGATAATATTAAAGCATTGAAAACAATACGAGTTGATCAAATTGAAACCTGTAAACAATTTATGAAACAAGGGTTAGGCATGGCTGTGTTACCGAAAAGTGTCTCTGATACGATGATGGAAGAATATCCGCACGTAGCATTAATGTTAAACAATCAACGTGTGACGAGAAGTACCTGGCTTTGTTACCAGGACGATGTAAGGAAACTTCCTCAAGTCGAGAAATTTTTGGAGACGATTCTGAATAAGAAATATATATAATTGTTTAGTAAAGGAAACCTAGTGGAATAGTATGGATAGAGATGAAATTAAAAGGAGTGTTAAATTATGAGTAACGTAATATTTACATCAAAAGCAACAGCAAAGAACGGACGGGATGGTCATGTTAAATCTGACGATGGTTTAATTGATTTGAATTTGGTAAATCCAGCAAAAGACAAGGATGAAAAAGGCTCAAATCCGGAGCAATTATTCGCTGCAACATATGCCTCCTGCTTTGATGGGGCATTAAATTTAGTCGCCTCTAATCAGGATAAAAAAATTGATTCAGAAACAACTGCTGAAGTTAGTTTTTGCAAAGACGAAGAAGATGGTGGATTTAAAATTGCTGCAACCTTGAACGTTTCTATCAAAGGTGTCAGTCAAGAAGAAGCTGACAAGCTTGTGAAGGATGCACATAAAGTTTGTCCTTATTCTAAAGCAACACAAGGTAATATTGACGTAACCTTAAATGCAAAGGCTGTATAAAAATCTGAGAAAACTAGGCTTATCGCCAGACCTTAATGGCGGAAGCCCTGGTTACACTTATGCAGTAAGGAGAGTTTTTATCCTTTCCTTACTGCTAAAATGAAAACGGATGGCTCAAACTGAGTCATCCGTTTTTTCAATTGATTGCATCTTATTTATTTGCTTTTGATCTCTTGGCATTATCCCTTAAGAAGTCAACGATACCTTTGTCAGGTGTCACAAATAATGTTTTTTGGTTATCATATGTTACAAACCCAGGCTTTGCGCCATTTGGCTTCTTTACATGTCTGATCGATGTATAATCGACCGGAACAGAGGAAGATTGCTGTGATTTGCTAAAGTAAGCTGCTAAATGGGCCGCCTCTAACAATGTTTCCTCACTAGGTTTCATATCTTGAATGACGACATGCGAACCAGGGATATCTTTCGTATGTAACCATACATGATCACGGTGCGCTAGCTTGTTGGTTACATATTCATTCTGTTTATTATTTTTCCCTACAAGAATTGAAGTACCATCAGTAGCTTGATAGTTATCGGGTTTAGGCAACGTTTGTTTGTTTTTTTTCTTATTTTTCATACGCTGTCTTTTTAGATACCCTTCTTCCCGAAGTTCTTCACGTATTTCCTCTACGTCTTCTTCTCGAGCAACATCTATTTGCTGCAATAATTGGTCCAGATAATTAATCTCATTTTCTGTCTTTTTTATTTCTTTTTCTACTACTTTTTTTGACGTTTTTAACTTTTGGTAAGTTTTGAAAAATCCTTGGGTATTTTCACTTGGTGTCTTATTGGGGTTTAAATCAATAGTAATTTCATTTTGTTCAGGATCATAGTAATCTGTCACGATTACGGATTTATCGCCCTTTTTAACTAGGTGCATATTTGCAGTTAGTAGTTCACCCAAATGTTGAAATTTATCTGCATTTCCAGCTTTCTTTATGGTTTGGTTATGTTTTTTCATTTTACGTTCGTTTTTATCTTTCTCATTCTTTATAAATCGATATAAATCTTTAGCCTGTTGTTTGACACGGTCTCGTTCAGCTTTTCCTGAGAAAAAAGCATCAAGCATCTCGTTGGTAGTAGCAAAACTCTCTGAATCGCCTGATAAATTATTGAACTGTAACACATGGAAATCTTCTTTTTTGTTTCGGTAAATAGTTGGAGAAAAGTCATTGTTTGTAATCTTTTTTTGTAAATCTTTGAAAACATCCATGTATGTCTGCTGTGAACCAAGTTTTGCTCTTCCAACCATTTCACGAGCAACTAAGGGTGATACTCCGCTAAGTGCCTCAACTATCTGATTTTCTATTTTCCCTTGATTAAAGTCGATTTTTCGGATAAATTCTGACTCATTCGTCTCTAGAATATTTAGTTTATCCTGGTGTGGCGGAAGAATATATTCGTGTCCAGGTAAAATTGTACGGTGACGATTTTGTGCCAAGGACACATGTTTTAGACTATCAATGATATGTCCTTTTTCCTGATCAATCAGCATAAGGTTACTATGTTTACCCATTAATTCAATTACTAGTGATTTATGCGTAATGTCACCTATTTCATTTCTTGTTTTAAAGGTAAATGTTAGGATTCGCTCCATCCCATACTGACTAATGGATTCAATTACAGCTCCCGATAAATATTTGCGCAAAATCATGCAAAACATTGGCGCTTCTTTCGGATTTGTATATGTATCATTAGTGAAATGAATTCGAGCGTACATCGGATGAATAGAAAATAATAATGTATGATTTTTTCCATTACTTCGTATAGTGAAAACAATTTCAGTATCAGTTGGTTGATAAATTTTGTTTATTTTTCCGGGAACAATTTGTGTGTTCCACTCATTTGTTAATGCTCTTGTTACAATTCCATCAAATGGCATGTCAATCACCTCAGTGGTAATTATAGCATTTTTCAGGACAAGTCTGCATACATATCGATAAGAGAAGGCTGAAATTATCAATTAATTGGTAAGAATTTATAGCTTAAACTGGAGGGGTATGTTTTGCAGTGGTATCAATTAGACAAAGACACACTCGAACAAAAGCTGCACGTAACTACTGAACGTGGACTAACGGCTAAACAGGTAGAAAATAGGCGTAAACAGCATGGAACCAATGAACTAGAGGCAGGTAAACAAACTCCAAAATGGTTAATATTTATTAAACAATTTCAGGACTTTATGGTGTTGGTATTGCTGGCAGCGACTTTAATTGCGGGACTGTTAGGTGAATACATTGATGCAATAGCAATTCTAGTTATCGTATTTGTTAATGGTTTTATGGGATACTTTCAGGAACAGAAAGCTGAAAAATCATTGGCTAAGCTAAAAGAGCTGTCTGCACCATTTGCTTACGTTTTGCGTGAACAGAAATGGGAGCAGATACCGTCAAAGGATATTGTTGTTGGAGATGTAATTCAAATGAGAAGTGGGGATCGAATTCCTGCGGATATTAGAATTGTAGATTCGCAAAGCATGGAAACAGAAGAATCGACCTTAACTGGTGAATCGCTTCCCGTACCTAAATACGCTAAAGCTGTTAATAAAGAGGACTTGGGACCACAGGATCAATCAAACATGGCATTTATGGGAACTTTAGTTACAAGAGGCTCAGGAATAGGTATTGTTGTTGGAACTGGTATGAAAACAGTGATGGGCCAAATAGCTTCTCTTATGGTTAAGACGAAGAAGATTATTACGCCACTTGAAAATAAACTTGCTGAGCTTGGGAAAATACTGATTGTAATCGCTCTTGCTCTAACTGCTTTAGTAGTCATAGTTGGTGTTTATCAAGGTCAACCCGCTTACAATATGTTCTTAGCTGGTGTATCACTAGCAGTAGCAGCAATACCGGAGGGTCTTCCAGCAATTGTGACAGTTGCGTTATCTCTAGGTGTTCAACGCATGATCAAAAAGAATGCAATTGTCCGAAAGCTATCAGCTGTTGAGACACTTGGATGTGCATCAGTAATCTGTTCAGATAAAACAGGTACTATGACCGAAAATCAAATGACAGTTAAAGAAATATATGTTAATGACAACAAATTACATGTAACAGGTGATGGATATGATCTGATAGGGGACTTTTTTTCCAACAAGTCAAAAGTAAATGACTCGTTTCCCAACCTGCAGTCAATGCTTTTGTATGGAATGCTGTGCAACCATTCATCCATTATAGTTAAAAAAGGCAAAAATTTTATTAATGGTGATCCGACAGATGGAGCGCTTCTTGTAGCTGCAAGGAAATTAGGGCTAACACAAGCCGATGGGGAATCGTTTCGTGTTGTAAAAGAAATACCTTTTGATTCGACTAGAAAGCGCATGAGTATGGTAGTGGAAGATGAAAACAAACGACAATTTTTAATTACTAAAGGTGCTCCAGATGTTTTACTGCCAAGATCAACCTTTGTATTGACTAATAATGAAAAACGTCTGATGAAAGAAGCAGATCAAGATAGAATAAACAAAGTTATTAATGAAATGGGAGAAAAGGCTTTACGAACTATCGCTATTGCAATCAAGCCACTTTCATCAGGAAGCGAGCAGAGTGATGGCCTGTTAGAAAATGACTTAACATTTATTGGTTTGTATGGAATGATTGATCCTCCAAGGAAAGAAGTAAAAGCAGCAATAGAGGATTGTAAGAAGGCTGGAATTAAAACGGTAATGATAACAGGTGATCATGAGAAAACTGCTAGAGCCATTGCAACCAATTTAAACTTACTACCAAAAGATGGTCTTGTGTTAGATGGAAATCAACTAAATCAAATGTCTACTGAGGAGTTAAGAGAGATTATAGATCGCGTGTATGTGTTTGCACGAGTAACCCCAGAGCATAAGCTAAAGATTGTGGATGCCTTCCAACACAAAGGTCATATTGTAGCCATGACTGGCGATGGCGTAAATGATGCACCAGCCATAAAGGCGAGTAATATAGGAATTAGTATGGGGCGCAGTGGAACCGATGTAGCAAAAGAAGCATCTTCCTTAATTCTAATGGATGATAACTTCACGACAATTAAAGCTGCAATAAATGAAGGTAGAAACATTTATGAAAATATCCGAAAGTTTATCCGATATTTATTAGCTTCAAATGTTGGTGAAATACTGGTTATGTTGTTTGCGATGTTATTGGGACTTCCATTGCCTTTGGTACCCGTACAAATTTTATGGGTGAACTTGGTTACAGATGGTCTTCCTGCAATGGCTTTAGGGCTAGATCAGCCAGAAGCTGATGTAATGAGCCGAAAGCCAAGACATCCAAAAGAAGGTATTTTTGCCCGGGGGTTAGGCTTTAAGATAGTGAGCAGAGGTATTTTAATTGGTTTGGTTACCTTGGTTGCGTTTATGATGACCTATCAAAACAACCCGGATAACCTGGTTTATGGTCAAACAGTAGCATTTACTACGCTTGTAATGGCGCAGTTGATACATGTATTTGATTGTCGAAGTGAGCGTTCGGTATTTTCACGAAATCCTTTCGGTAACAAATACCTAGTACTTGCAGTGCTTTCATCACTTGCTATGTTGTTATGTGTTATTTATTTTGAACCATTACAACCTATATTCCATACTGTTTTCTTAGATCTTAGGGATTGGATCTTTATACTAGCATTAAGTGCAATTCCAACCGTATTCTTTGGTTTTACCAAAAAATAAGAAGCAGGAAAACAGGGATGATTAAAGTACACCTTGAGCTTAGAAAACTTGGCTTATCGCCAATTCTTATGGCGAATTCCTTAGTTGAACCTATACAGAAAGAAAGTTTTTATACTTTCTTGACTGCTTTAAAAAAGAATATTACTCTTTTCCTTAATTATTTTAGGAAAGGAGTTTTTCTTTTTTTAATAAAGTATGTATAATAGGTAGAGTTAGCAACGTTAAAAATTTGAGTTTTTCAGTCTTTATTGATTATACTATACTTAATAATTGGTAATATTGTATTTCAATGAAATACAGGCTTGATTGTACATACAAGGGGGAACTAAGATTGAGTTTGAGATTAATAAATATTGGTTTTGGTAATGTAGTATCTGCCAATCGTATTATTTCCATTGTGTCTCCAGAATCAGCTCCAATCAAACGGATTATCACTGTTGCAAGAGATACAAATAAATTAGTCGATGCAACCTATGGCAGACGTACACGCGCAGTAATCATTACTGACAGTGACCATGTTGTATTGTCTGCTGTCCAACCAGAAACAGTTGGCCAACGAGTACTAAGTCATGATGAGGTTTCAGACGAATAATAGGAGGAACTGCTTTGATTGATCAGAAAGGGATATTGTTTATACTTTCGGGTCCGTCCGGTGTAGGAAAAGGGACGGTTAGGAAAGAACTTTTTGACCAGGATACAGAGTTAAAATACTCTATATCTATGACAACGAGAAATATTCGACCAGGTGAGATAGATGGTATTGATTACTTTTACAAATCGAATGAAGAATTTGAAACCCTGATTCAACAAAAACAATTGTTAGAATACGCGAAATATGTTAATAACTACTATGGAACACCTAGAGAATATGTAGAAAAAACATTAGCGAACGGACACGATGTATTCTTGGAAATTGAAGTACAAGGAGCATTGCAGGTCAGGGAGAACTTTAAAGAAGGCGTATTTATTTTTTTGTTTCCACCAAGTTTGGATGAACTGAAAAACAGAATTGTAAACCGTGGAACCGAATCGCAGGAGCTTGTGATAAACCGATTGCGAGAGGCTAGAAAAGAAATTGAAATGATGGATGCATATGATTATGTAGTCGTCAACGATCGGGTTGATAATGCTGTTAGTAAGATTCAATCAATCATTCAAAGTGAGCATTGTAAGAGGGAACGTATTGAAAAACAATACAAACAACTACTGGAGGATGAAATCTCATGATGTTAGAACCGTCAATAGATAAGCTGCAAGAAAAAATTAACTCGAAATACACATTGGTTACACTGTCTGCTCGACGTGCTAGGCAAATGCTCGAATCTAATACTATGTTAATCGAAAATCCTAAATCATATAAACAGGTAGGAATTGCCTTAGAAGAGATTTTAGCTGACAAATTATACGTTACCAAAAATTAAGTAAAATCAAACCCCTCGCTTTAAAGCGAGGGGTTTTGGTTGTTTAAAGCTATTAATTTAAGGTTATAGATGGATTGTTCCAAAACCATTACTCAGATGCTTCGCTTTTTCTTTAGAAAATGCCATATTATATGGTATAACTGAAGGAGAACAAATAGTAGTAAAGGGGACTAGGTAAAAATGCAAAATAAAAATATTCTTTTAGGTGTATCTGGAGGAATTGCTGCCTACAAAGCTTGTTCTTTAACAAGTAAGCTTACACAGGCTGGAGCAAATGTCCGAGTAATGATGACTGAAAATGCCTCCGAGTTTGTTTCTCCACTAACATTTCAAGCTTTATCAAGAAATCCCGTTTATATAGACACCTTCGATGAAAAGAATCCTCAAAAAATTGCGCATATTGATGTCGCTGATTGGGCTGATATTGCAATTATTGCTCCTGCTACTGCAAACAGTATAGGGAAGTTAGCTAACGGTATAGCAGACGACATGCTTTCAACAACATTACTTGCAACTGAAGCAGATGTTTATATTGCACCAGCTATGAATGTTCATATGTACGCGCATCCAGCAGTAATTAAGAATATGAAACAGCTAGAGCAATGGAACTATTATTTTATCGAGCCGGGTTCGGGCTTTTTAGCTTGTGGCTATGTTGGAAAAGGACGTTTAGAGGAGCCAGAAAGCATTATAGATACAGTCGTCAATCATCAGAATTCAAAAAAAATTCAAGGCCCGATGAATGGTAAAAAAGTGTTGGTGTCAGCTGGTCCAACACGAGAGCAGATTGATCCGGTTAGATTTTTCACAAATCGATCCTCAGGGAAAATGGGTTTTGCTATAGCAGAGGCTGCTGCAGAATTAGGTGCTGAAGTAACGCTAGTAACAGGTCCTGTAAACCTAGAAACCAAAAATACTTCTATTAAAAGAGTAGATGTAATTACATCTGAAGAAATGTATCAAGCAATGCACGATCATTTCGATGATAAAGATGTGGTGATTAAAGCAGCAGCGGTTGCCGATTATCGTCCTAAGCATACATTTATTGAAAAGTTAAAAAAACAGTCTGGAAACTGGAATGTCGAAATGGAGCGGACTCAGGACATTTTGCAATCGTTAGGTGAGATAAAGAATAAACAATTTCTCGTTGGTTTCGCCGCAGAAACTACTCAACCATTAGAATATGGTCTAAAAAAACTACAAAAGAAGAATTTAGATGCGATTGTTATTAACAATGTTTCCAGTGAGGGAGCAGGATTTGAAGGTGACACAAATATCGCAACATATGTTAATGAGTCCCTAAACCCTGAGGAAATTCCCTTGACTACTAAAAAGGAAATGGCATTAAAGCTTCTCGAATTGATTTTACGTGATTTAAGGGATGATAAGTTGTGAGTATAGCAAAAGTTATCGTAGATGTGCCAGCAAAACAGATTAACCAGACTTTTGATTATACTATCCCCGCTAGACTTGAACATGTTATAGTACCTGGGATGCGCGTCACAGTACCATTTGGCCCAAGAAAAATCATGGGTTTTGTCATTGAGCTCACATCCACCTCATCACATACAAAGTTAAAAGAAATTGTAGACGTACTTGATCTTACTCCTGTGCTCACGGAGGAATTAGTAAGGCTAGGACAATGGCTTGCTAAAGACACTGTGAGTTTATATATTACGGCATTTCAGGTGATGCTACCACAAGCGCTTAAATCACATTACAAAAAAGAATTAGTGAGATTGGCCGAGGAACTTGATCCTATAATGGAATCATTATTTGCAGGTAGGGATTTCATTACATATGAAGAATTTTCAGAGTCAAAAGTTCGCTATCAGGAGCTAATTAAGGCTGTTAAAGATGGGGACATTGAGATAGAATACCTGGTTAAATCAAGAATTACCAGGAAGTTTGAAACGATGATTAAACCAGGAATGGCAGATTATTTATTAGAGGAAGCATACAATGATATGTCAAAAAAGGCAAAAAAACAACGTGAACTTCTCTCTTATTTCATTCAGCATAACGAGGCTATTCCAAAGAAAAAATTGATGGATAAAGTTAATACTAGTGCGTCTACAATAAAATCATTACTTGATAAGAAACTTTTGGTTTCAACTAAAATAGAAGTTTATAGAAATCCTTACGATGATGCTACCATAGTACAAACATCGCCTTTGTCACTAACGACTGAGCAAACAGATGCTATAAAACCTATTAAACAATCGATAGAAAACAATACACATGATGTATTTTTGTTACATGGTGTAACGGGTAGTGGCAAAACTGAAGTTTATCTTCAAGCGATTAGTGACGTAATTAAAAAAGGGAAGGAAGCAGTTGTTTTGGTTCCAGAGATATCTCTTACACCTCAAATGGTCCATCGATTTAAGGGGAGGTTTGGATCAGATGTTGCCGTAATGCATAGTGCTTTATCAAGTGGTGAGAAATATGATGAATGGCGCAAAATTTATCAGAAAGAAGTAAAGGTTGTGGTAGGAGCTAGATCCGCAGTCTTTGCTCCATTTGAAAATCTAGGTATTATTATTATTGATGAGGAGCATGAAACGAGTTATAAACAAGAGGATCAACCTCGTTATCATGCTAGAGACGTTGCGATTGAAAGAGGTAAGAATCACCAATGTCCAGTTATTTTAGGTAGTGCTACACCTACACTAGAAACATTTGCACGAGCTCAAAAAGGGGTATACAAACTTGCTACTTTAAGTAAACGGACTAATGAAAAAGCAATGCCAGAAGTAGAAATCGTTGATATGCGTAATGAATTGCATGAAGGAAACCGAACGATGTTTTCCAGAAGATTAAAAGAGAAAATTGAATTGTGCATAGAAAAAAAGGAACAGATAGTTCTTTTGTTAAACAGACGTGGGTATTCAACTTTTGTCATGTGCCGGGATTGTGGTCATGTAAAGGAGTGTCCACACTGTGATATAGCACTAACCTATCATAAAAACTCGAATAGGCTTAAATGCCACTATTGTTCTTACGAGGAGCCCATGCCAACAATATGTCCAGAGTGCTCAAGCGACCTAATTCGTTATTTTGGGACAGGCACACAGCGTGTTGAAGAAGCCCTCGCACAGCTGATTCCAGAAGCTAGGGTAATACGAATGGATGTAGACACAACACGCAGAAAAGGTGCCCATGAAAAGCTGTTGAACCAGTTTGGAAAAGGTGAAGCAGATATACTACTTGGAACACAGATGATCGCGAAAGGATTAGATTTCGAGAATGTTACATTGGTAGGTGTCTTAACTGCCGATTCCATGTTACATTTACCAGATTTTCGTTCTTCAGAAAAAACCTTTCAGCTGCTAACACAAGTAAGTGGTCGAGCTGGTCGGCATGAATTACCAGGTGAAGTTATTGTACAAACGTACACACCTGATCACTATAGTATTGAACTGGCGAGCACCTATAATTTTCCCGATTTTTACCAAAAGGAAATGGCTATGAGAAAGGCTTTTCATTATCCGCCCTATGTATTTCTTACATTAGTAACCGTTTCTCATCCTAATCAAGTAAAAGTGGTGCAAACAACCCAAAAAATTGTACAGGCATTATTGAAATCTGTTAAGGAAGAGACAGTTATATTAGGACCAACACCGTCACCAATGGCAAGAATCAAGGATAGGTATCGTTACCAGTGTATGGTAAAATACAAAAATGAACCAGGATTACGGGATATAATTCAAAACATATTAAATCAATTTGAGTCCGATATTCGTAAAGATGACTTGTTAATATCTGTTGATATGCAACCATATCAAATGATGTAAAGAAAATTAAAACCAGATGTAAGTAATGAAAGAACAGAAAGTAGGTTTTATGATGAAAAAAATCGTATTCATGGGTACACCAGATTTTTCAGTTCCAATCTTACGCAAGCTTGTTGAGGAAGCATATGAGATTATATTGGTCGTCACGCAACCAGATCGACCTAGAGGGAGAAAAAAAGTAATGACTCCTCCACCTGTAAAGACGGAAGCTGAAACACATAATATTCCAGTGTTTCAGCCGGAAAAACTAGCTAAAGATTATCAAAAAATTGTTGATCTTCAGCCCGATCTAATTATAACCGCTGCCTATGGACAGTTGTTACCAGCGTCATTGCTGGAAGTTCCAACATATGGATGTATTAATGTTCATGCTTCCTTATTACCTGAATTAAGGGGTGGAGCACCTATTCACCATGCAATTTTGCAGGGGAAAGAAGAAACAGGAATAACAATTATGTATATGGTAGAAAAGCTTGATGCAGGTGATATTTTAACACAGGAGAAAATTGCTATAGAGAGTAAGGACAATGTTGGTACAATGCATGATAAGTTGGCAGCTACCGGGTCAGCATTACTGATTAATACTCTACCTAAACTGTTCAGAGATGAAATAACACCAGTAGAGCAGGATCATGAGAAGTCCACATTTGCAAGCAATATTAAGCGTGAGCAAGAGGAAATTAACTGGCAAAAAGCAAATAGTGAAATCTATAATCAAATTCGGGGACTGAACCCTTGGCCTGTAGCATTTACGACCTATAATGGAAAACCTCTAAAAATATGGGTTGCTGAACTAGACCAGAATGAATATAACGGATACCCAGGTGAAATAGTAGATACTAGTAACAATGAATTTTTATTAGTAGTTTGTGGTAATAAAAAAGGATTAAGAATAACAGAAATTCAACCATCTGGAAAAAAGAGAATGGCGGTAAAAGATTATTTACTTGGCTCACCAGATCGTTTGAAAATTGGAACAGTATTGGGTGATAGTATTGAAAAATAAACTGCGTGAGACAATTTTAGATTTGCTGCTACGTATAGAAAGTGATAGTGGATTTAGTCATTTAATTATTGATCAGGAAATTAGAACGAATCAACTACCGGACCGAGACGTCAGTCTTTTGACAGAAGTTGTTTATGGAACATTGCAACGAAAACTAACGTTAGATTATTATTTAGAACCATATATGAATTCAAATAAAAAACCAAAGCCTTGGGTAACGATGCTACTGCGAATGTCAGTCTATCAAATGGCTTTCCTGGATAAGGTACCAGATCATGCAATAATTCATGAAGCAGTTGAGATTTCAAAACGAAGAGGTCATAAAGGTATAGCTTCATTAGTTAATGGTGTATTGCGCAATGTTCAAAGGAACGGCTATCCGGATACTTCTAAGATTGATAACGTGGTAAAAAGGTTATCGATTGAAACGAGTCATCCAGAGTGGCTTGTAGACCGATGGTTAAATATGTATGGAATTGGAACTACAGAGCAAATGTGCAAATCAAATCTTGCAAGGAAGCATACATCTATTCGAGTACAACCCTTGAAAATCACAAGGGATAAGGCAATAAGAAAGCTTGAGGAACTTGATTTTGATGTGGAAGAATCAGTGTTTTCCTCACAAGGAATAGTGATCACCAAAGGAAACATATTGAAAACCGATTTATTTAAAGAAGGGTTTTTAACAATCCAGGATCAAAGTTCTATGCTGGTCGCAGAAATGCTGGATGTTAAACATGACATGCAAGTATTAGATACATGCAGTGCTCCGGGAGGTAAGGTAACCCATGTTGCTGAAATAATGGGGAACAAAGGAAACATTTATGCTTATGATTTACACGCCAAAAAAGCAAGACAAATTAATGACAGAGCTGAACAGTTGGGTCTGACGAATATTGAAGCAAATCAAGCAGACGCTCGTACCTTACAGAATGTCCATGAGGATGAGAGCTTTGATCGCATATTAGTTGATGCACCATGTTCTGGTCTCGGGGTAATTCGAGGAAAACCGGAGATTAAATACAATAAAGAAGAATCCGATATTCATAACCTAGCACAAATTCAAGTTGATATTTTAGCAGGGGTTGCCCCATTACTAAAGAAAAATGGTCGATTAATGTATACAACTTGTACGGTTGATAAAGAAGAGAATAACGAAGTGGTAAAAAAGTTTTTGGAAAAACATTCAGACTATACTGTAGACCAAACATTCTTCGATGAACTACCTCAATTTTTAACTAATAATGAGGGTATTTCAAAAGAAGGTTTACAGATGTTTCCTCATACACATAATACCGATGGATTTTTTCTGACTCGTTTAATAAAAAACTAGTGGTAGTTCTTTTTTATTGATAAGCTTCATGTAATAATAGAAAAAGATAGCTTCATGTAAAGGATTGACTAGTTAGTTTTAGTTTTCAGCTCAAAGGCACTTACGCTTTTTTGAAGGGGTGAAAGAATGAAAGGGCAATATGCAACTGATCAGGGTCGCGTTCGAAATCATAATGAAGATGCTGGGGGTATATTTAAGAATAATTATAACCAGTATTTATCTATTGTTGCCGACGGTATGGGTGGACATCAAGCAGGTGATGTAGCAAGTCAGATGGCCACTTCAATTATTGAAGAAAAGTGGCAGGAAACGGATCAGATAAGTAAACCAGAGGAAGCTGAGATGTGGTTAAAAGCGACTATAGAGCAGGTTAACAAAGAAATATATGAAAAGTCAATAAAAGAAGAATCGTGTAAGGGTATGGGTACGACAGTTGTAACTGTTATTCATACCCAGGACTTCGTTACGGTAGCACACATTGGTGATAGTAGATGTTATTTAAAAAATGAAGCTGGATTCAGTCAAATAACTGAAGATCATTCTCTAGTAAATGAACTGGTTAGATCTGGTCAAATATCAAATGAAGATGCAGAACACCATCCTCGTAAAAACGTACTGTTAAAGGCGTTAGGAACAGAGGAAGTCATCTATCCTGATATTCAAACTGTTACATGGGAAACAGACAACATGATTTTACTTTGCTCAGATGGTTTATCAAATAAGGTTTCTGATAGCGAATTACAATCATTTATAACGGGTGATGAATCTTTAGTGGATAAAGTCCAGGGCTTAATAGCATTGGCAAATGAACGTGGAGGCGAGGACAATATTTCACTCGTAATTGTACATCATGAATTGCTAATGGAAGAAGGTGAGAAATCGTGTTAAACGGTCGCCTTTTAAATGAACGTTACAAGGTTAAAGACACCATTGGTGGCGGAGGTATGGCTAACGTTTATTTAGCAAGAGATATTATTTTAGAGCGTGATGTAGCGCTAAAGGTTCTTCGTTTAGAATATGTAAATGATGACGAATTTATCGCTCGGTTTGACCGAGAAGCACAATCAGCCACTAGCCTATCACATCCAAATATCGTTAACATTTTTGATGTCGGTGAAGAAGAACATATTTTATACATGGTAATGGAATATGTTGATGGATTGACTTTAAAAGAATATATTAAAAAATATGGCCCAATAGATGTGGATAAAGCATTAGACATAATGAAGCAAATTAGCTCAGCTATTGGTCATGCACATGCAAATAACATCGTACATAGAGACATTAAACCACAAAATATTCTAATTGATTCATACGGGCAAGTGAAAGTAACTGACTTTGGAATTGCAATAGCATTAAGTGCAACTGCTTTAACCCAAACAAATTCCATATTGGGTTCTGTTCATTATCTATCACCTGAGCAAGCCCGTGGAGGGATGGCAACTAAAAAGTCAGACATTTATTCACTAGGTATTGTTTTATTTGAATTGTTAACAGCCCGATTACCATTTTCCGGACAATCACCTGTTAGTATTGCTTTAAAGCATTTGCAAACTGATACACCTTCAGTAAGGAGATTCAATCAAAATGTTCCACAAAGTGTTGAAAATATAGTGCTAAAAGCTACAGCAAAAGACCCGTTCAATCGTTTTAACACTGTATATGATATGGAGGATGCATTATCCACTGCACTGGAGCCTGAAAGATTAAATGAGGACAAGTTTATACCACCTGTTGGAGTAGGTGAAGAAACAAAGGCAATACCGATTATTACAGATGACCAGATGCATGATAACAGTAATCAAAACACGATTATTCATCAAGCAAACGGTGCAACAAAAGCGTTTGTAGCAAATGATATGGATGTCACAAACGAAAACAAAAGTGATAAGAAAAATGGAAAGAAAAAGAGTAAGAAAAAGAAAATAGTTTTGATTGTTATTCTATTGTCAATTTTATTTGCTTCAAGTGTTGCTGCATTATTTATTGTTCCAAGTCTCATGCAACCTAAGGATGTCACTGTTCCTGATGTGACAGGAATGGAATATGAAAAAGCAGTTGAAAAAGTTGAAGCGTTGAATCTAGATACGGAAAAGGAACTGGCTTTCTCCGAGGATGTTAAAGATGGTGTTGTTATAAGAACAAACCCACCATCTGATAGAATAGTGAAAGAAGAAACAACGATTACGCTTTTTGTAAGTAAGGGTAAGGAAACTGTATCTTTTTCTGATTATGTTGGAAAAGATTTTAGTCAAATTAAACAACTACTAATAGATAAAGGTTTCAAAGAAGAAGAAATAAGTGCTTATGTTAAAACTTCTGATCGTTCACCTGGAATAATTATTGCTCAGGTACAACCTGCTCCAGAAACAGATGTTGTTCCAAGTGAAACTCGGGTAATATTTGAAATAAGTGGAGGACCTGAACTAATACAGGTTGCGAATCTTGAAGACCTCACCAAAAAAGAGGCAGTTGACTACTTACAGGATCAAGGCCTTGTGGCTAATGTAATTGAGGAGTATTCAGAGAGTACTTCAAAAGGTGAAGTGATTAGACAGGAACCTGTAGCAGGTACAGAATTAGAAGAAGGGAAAACGGTAAACATATATATTTCCAAAGGGCCAGAAGAAAAACCTCCTGTCTCACACACTGTAACTTTCACAGTTCCGTATAATCCTGATCAACAACCAGACGATGGTGATGGGGCAACAGATGATCCAAATAAAAAAGATGAGTCACCTGTTGAACAAACAGTAAAGATCTACATTAAAGATGCTCAACATCCATCTATAACTGAACTTTATCAGGAGGATACTATCACGAAGGACAAGGAGTATGAGATAACACTGACAATCGCACCAAATCAAACAGCTGAATACAAGGTTTTTCGTGATGATAAGTTATTTTTAGATAGAACAGTACCATACGAAGGAGTTGAATAAATGGTCGAAGGCAGAATTACTAAGGCGTTAAGTGGGTTCTATTACGTACAGTCCGGTGATGATGTTTATGCATGTAGAGGTAGGGGATTGTTCAGAAATCAAAACATTACTCCTCTAGTTGGGGATTTTGTGGATTTTGATATTAGAGATGGAATGGAAGGCTATTTGATTAACATCAAACCAAGGACTAATGAATTAATTCGTCCGCCTATCGCAAATGTTGATCGGGCTTTCATTATAAGTTCCGCAATTGAACCATCGTTTAGTACCTTATTATTGGATCGATTTTTAGTTCTAATTGAGTCCAAGGATATTCAACCTATTATTATTATTACAAAAATGGATGTCTTGTCTGAACAGGAAAGGGAAAGCATCGAGAATCATGTACAAGCGTACCTGGATATTGGCTACAAAGTTGAAAAAGTGTCGTCTAAGGAACCTTTTGATATTAAAGGAATGGAAAAACATTTCAATGAAGGCGTATCTGTGATTGCAGGACAATCTGGTGTTGGAAAATCATCCTTGCTAAATGCGCTCAAGCCAGAGCTTCAGATCAAAACTGATGATATCTCAAAAAGTCTGGGTCGAGGCAAACATACAACTCGACATGTAGAGCTATTACAACTTTTCGGAGGTTTGGTAGCAGATACCCCTGGGTTTAGCGCGTTGGAATTTAATGAAATTGATTTGGATGAATTAGGCGATTGCTTTCCAGAGATAAGAGACCGTAAAGGTGAGTGTAAATTCCGCGGCTGCATGCATAATAAGGAACCAAAATGTGCTGTCAAGCAAGCTGTAGAGCTAGGCGATATTTCACAATTTCGATATGACCATTATTTAAATTTTTATGAGGAAATACAATCTAGAAAGCCGAGGTATTAATATGACTAAAATTGCACCTTCTATACTTGCATCAGATTTCTCTAAACTTGGACAAGAAGTTCAAGATGTTGAAAAAGGTGGTGCAGATTATATCCACGTTGATGTTATGGATGGACATTTTGTACCGAATATAACCATAGGACCATTAATTGTTCATGCTCTAAAACCGATTACCAACTTACCTTTGGATGTACATTTAATGATTGAAAATCCAGATGCATATATCAAGGAATTTGCAGATGCAGGCGCGTCTATTATTACAGTACATCAAGAGGCCAGCCCACATTTGCATCGGACAATTCAACTGATAAAAAGTTATGATGTAAAGGCAGGAGTCGTCATAAACCCTGCAACACCAGCATTTATGATAAAGGAAATTCTCGCTGAAGTTGATCTAGTATTGCTGATGACAGTTAATCCTGGATTCGGAGGTCAGTCATTTATTTCCGCTGTTATTCCTAAGGTAAAAGAAATTGCAAAATGGCGTGAAGAGCTAGGCTTGTCCTTTGAGATAGAAATTGATGGTGGTGTGAATGTTGATACCGCTAAATTATGTGTTGATGCTGGTGCGGACGTTTTAGTAGCAGGGAGCGCTGTCTATAATAAGCCTGACCGTAAGCAAGCAATACAGGATATTCTTAAAGCAACTTTACAGCCGGAGTAAACAATGAAAACAGTAGGTATTGTTGCAAACGGCCCTTCAGAATTAATTCCCGATTTAACTGGGTATGAGGATGAAGTAGACATATGGATTGGTGCAGACCGCGGTGCATTAACTATTATTAAGTTTGGTATTGATCCTGATTATGCGCTAGGGGACTTTGATTCTATTACAATACAAGAAGAAAAAAGTATTAAAAATAGATCTAAGCATTTTACTAGATACCCTGTTGAAAAGGATCAAACGGACATCGAAATCGCGGTTGAAAAAGGAATGGAATTTGGAAGTGAATTGATTTATTTCTTTGGAGTGACAGGTGGCAGGTTAGATCATGAACTTGTTAATATTCAATTATTATATAGGCTAAAGAAGAGAAACTACTCTGCCATTATTGTTGACCAACTAAACCAGCTTGAAATTTTCACACCTGGAACATACCGAATTGATTCTAATGAAGCATTTCCATACATATCATTTGTTCCAATCTCTGAGCATGTTATAGGGATGTCGTTAGATGGCTTTTACTACCCGCTGAAAGATTTTACTTTGTCATTGGGTTCAACTCGTTGCATTTCAAACAAGCTTCTTTTAAATAATGGTACTTTTTCTTTCAGTGAAGGCATACTATTACTTATAAAGAGTCGTGATGGGTAGGATTAAACGATTCCAAATTAGTTGTGTTTGCAAATGGAGGAGGGGGAACTCATGAAATTTTATACTATTAAGCTCCCAAGGTTTGTCGGTGGATGTGTAAGGCTTGTGATAGGTATGTTTAAGAAAGATAAATAGTTACCTAGGCTTTTGTCATATGACAGAAGCTTCTTTTTTTGTAGACAAGTTTAGAAAATTTGTCCTATCGTCAAGCTTTGATGGTGAAAGCATTAGTCGCATTTAAACTGATATCCAAAAACGTGCTTATCAATGTAAAAAAGCACCCTAAAACATAGGGTGCTTTTTAACCATTTACTAATGTGGTTGTACTTAAAAGGTATATTATACGCGCTCTACTTTACCTGACTTAAGTGCGCGAGCAGAAACATAAACTTTTTTAGGTTTGCCGTCTACCATAATACGTACTTTTTGTACATTAGCTTTCCAATTACGCTTGCTGGAATTCATAGCGTGAGAACGTTGATTTCCACTGTGAGTTTTACGTCCAGTTACAACACATTTTCTAGCCATGTTAATCCCTCCTACTCATACATGTGTCATTTTAATTACTTATATAATTTATCATAATAACTGCAATAACGCAACGAAAAATAGTAGAAAGAGTATGTATAGCTAGAGAAACTAAAAATAACAGGAGTACATAATCTTAGACAAAACCGGTTTACATGCACTGATATAAGCAATGTATCAACCAACCCATCAAGAAAAATGTCTTGACAGAACAAAGGATTTCGTCCATTGTAATAAGAGGATTTGTGTGCTAAAGTACCTGTGCTTTAAAAAAATGCATATTTATAGTAGAATATCCTTAGTAATAGTGGGTATCAAAGGAGGATAACTATGTCCATTGAACTTAACACAAATGATGGTCAGGTAACAATTACAAATGATGTCATAGCAACAATTGCGGGTGGCACAGCTGTTGAATGTTATGGAATTGTTGGAATGGCGTCCAAAAATCAAATTAAAGATGGAATATCTGAGATTTTAAGAAAAGAAAATTTTGCACGAGGTGTTATTGTTCGTCAAGAAGAAGATCATCTCCATATCGACATGTATATTATAGTCAGTTATGGTACAAAAATATCCGAAATAGCACACAACGTGCAATCACAAGTGAAATATACAATGAATAAATCTTTAGGACTGTCTGTAGACTCAGTCAATATCTATATTCAAGGAGTACGTGTAGAAAAAGATTGATCCTTTGTTTATTTGTAGTGAAAGAGGAGGAAGTATAGTGACAGTACGCAAGTTAGATGGTATTGTTTTTGCACAAATGGTACGTTATGGAGCCCACCATTTAGCAAGCAATGCCAAACAAATTGATGCTCTAAATGTATTCCCGGTCCCCGATGGAGATACAGGTACAAACATGAATCTGTCAATGACCTCGGGAGCAAGTGAAGTGAAGAAGTTGGATAGCGCTAATATTTCTGAAGTATCTCTGGCCTTTTCAAAAGGCTTGCTTATGGGCGCCAGGGGCAATTCAGGTGTTATTTTATCCCAAATTTTTCGTGGTTTTGCAAAAGGAATAGATAAGAAAGAAAGCTTAACGACTAAAGATATAGCACATGCATTTGATATAGGTGTTGCTACGGCTTATAAAGCAGTAATGAAACCAGTAGAAGGAACAATCCTGACTGTTGCTAAAGATGCTGCAACAGCTGCGAATCAATCTGCAAAAACAGAAGAAGATGTAATCGCTTTAATGGAAGCAGTTCTAAAAGAAGCAAAAGCATCACTAAAGAGAACCCCTGATCTATTACCTGTTTTAAAAGAAGTTGGAGTAGTTGATTCTGGTGGACAAGGTCTAGTTACAATTTATGAAGGATTTCTATCAGCGCTAAAGGGGGAGGAACTTCCTGATGGTGTAACAACAGAAGTTCATATGGATGAAATGGTTAATGCACAGCACCATAAAATCGCCCAAGACTTCATGGATACAAGTGACATTGAATTTGGTTATTGCACTGAGTTCATGGTTAAATTTGAAGAAGACAAAACTAAAGCAAATCCATATGATGAAGATAACTTCCGCAACGAATTAAGCGAACTAGGTGATTCTTTATTAGTTGTTTCAGATGAAGATGTTATAAAAGTTCACGTTCACGTGGAATATCCTGGTGACGCCATGACGCTTGGTCAGCGTTACGGTAGCTTGATTAATATGAAAATAGAAAACATGCGCGAACAACACACAGCCTTAATTGGAGATGATCCTAAGCAAATAAAGTCTAAGGAAAAAGAACCTTTTGCCATTGTGACAGTTGCAATGGGTACAGGTTTAAAATCTTTGCTTAAGAGTTTAGGAGCCTCAGTTGTTATTGAGGGTGGGCAAACTATGAATCCAAGCACACAGGATATAACAAATGCAATTCTAGAAGCAAACGCAGAAAATGTACTTATTTTACCTAATAACAAAAATATCATAATGGCAGCGGAACAGGCAGCAGAGATAGCAGAGGTTAAAGCAGCTGTAGTTACTACCAAAACGATTCCACAAGGCATTAGTGCGATGCTCGCTTTTCATCCTGATTCTGATATTGAAAAAAATAAGGAAGCAATGCAGGATGCTGCCGGACAAGTCAAGACTGGACAAATTACGTATGCAGTTCGTGATACAAAGATAGATGGAATTACAATTGAAAATGGAAATTTTATGGGAATTGCAGACGGGAAAATAATCGCAACCCATCAAGATCAGGTTGAGACAGTTAAATTGCTGTTAAATGATATGATAACAGCAGAAGATGAAATCCTTACAATTCTTCAAGGAGAAGATGTAAGTGACCAAGAAGTAAGTGAATTGGTACATTATGTAGAGGCAACATATGAGGACATAGAAGTTGAAGTTCATAATGGAAATCAACCAATTTATTCGTATATTTTTTCAGTAGAATAAATTTAATATGATACGTTACTTAACAGGCAGAGGGTAAGCTCTATGCCTGTTTTTTGTTTTTGGATGCTTGCGTTTATAATCTGTTATAATAAATTGAATGAATATACTTTATGGTGACTTGAAAAAGTTGAAAAGGGAAGTTGGTGTGAATCCAACGCGGTCCCGCCACTGTTAATGAGTAGAATCTTTTGCTGACCACTGTTTCTGGGGAGAAATGGGAAGGGAAAAAGATTCAATTACTTATAAGCCAGGAGACCTGCCATAAGGAAGTACATTTTGTCCTACGGGAGATAGGGGGGTGTTTACGTACATAAACTTTCAAGGAAACAAGTTTATTAATGTAGCCATTTTAACATCTTCTTTTTGTAGAGGGTGTTTTTTTGTGTTTAATTTCAAAGAGGGGGGATTAACGTGGAAAATCTAGCTTTACCAACTTCAAAGACGATTCAGACTCGCTTGGTATTACCGCCTGATACAAATCATTTAAATACAATATTTGGAGGTAAGGTACTAGCATATATTGATGAAGTTGCAGCATTAACAGCAATGAAGCATTCAAATAGTGCAGTGGTTACCGCGTCCATAGATTCTGTTGATTTTCTTTCTTCTGCTAAAGTAGGTGATTCGTTAACAATTGAAGCATATGTGACCTATACCGGGATAAGCTCAATGGAGGTCTATGTTAAAGTAATAGCGCGTGACTTGATCAATAACAATGAAACATTAACAACCGAGTCATTCCTAACAATGGTTGCTGTTAATCAGGCTGGTAAACCAATTCCTGTACCAAGGGTTCTGCCACAAACGGATGAAGAAAAACAATTGTATGATACGGCTCCAGCAAGAAGAGAATACAGAAAGAACCGTTCATCACTGCGTTAATCTAGATCAAAAAAACGAGCCTGGTAGAATTACCAGGCTCGTTTTCTAATACCCTATAACCTTCATGAAAAAGTCAAACAGGAATAGGGAGGATATAATCATTAATGCAAAAGAAAGTTCTTTTTGCTTTCCAAGTGCTATTTTTACAATTGGATAAGCAATAAATCCGAATGCCATACCATCAGCAATGCTGTAGGTAAATGGAATCATAACTGCTATAAGAAATGCCGGTAATGCCTCTGATAAATCGTCTAAATAAATGTGACGAATATTTTGGGCCATTAATACACCTACAATTATTAAAATTGGACTTATGGCCGTATTTGGTATGACCGATATCCAAGGAATAATAAATATAGTTGCAAGAAACAGGAGGCTTGCAGTAATGGCTGCTCTTCCTGTTTTTCCATCTGAAGCTATTACTGCTGCATTTTCAGCCGCAGAGACAGTAGGTGACGTACCCAGGAACGCACATGCTAGAGAAGAAAAAGCAGTGACATGATATGCTTTTGTATAACTTTTTTCTCTTTTTAGCATATGAAGCTGTCCATGCAACAGTCCCATATTTTCGAAAATAAGAATCATAGCCAATGGGAAAATTGCTAGCCAAAAGGACAGTTCATCTATAGCAGAAAAAGACGGCATAAATACTAATTCAGATGGATTAACGTTGACTGGATCGCCCTTATTGGAATCCAGAATACCAAAAAAGTATGCCAGGACAGTTCCACTTATCATCGTAATCAGAAAGTTTGCAGGAATATTTTTAACAAATAAAAATATTGCCAGAAATAGTGTTAGTAAACTAACAATTACTGTCGGAGATGAAAAGTCTCCAATTGCTATAATGGTATGTTCACCACTAACAACAAGTCCACTTTTTTCCAGACCGATTAAAATCAAGAAAAATCCTAAACCAACTGTAATAGCGTGTTTAAGTGAACCTGGAATAGCTTCCTTTAATATTAATCCCAAACGACTAAAGGCCGTAATGACAAATATTAGGGATGCAACACATACAACTGCTAGCCCTTCCTGAAAACTTAGCCCTGCACCTTCTACAATAGAATATGCGAAAAGTGCATTTATTCCCATCCCAGGTATTAGAATTAACGGTAGCTTAGCATATAGTCCCATTACGATTGTTCCTACAAAGCTTGCTAAAATAGTTGCCATCATTCCGCTTTCTACCGAAATCCCAGCTTCACTTAGGATAGACCCATTGACGGCTACGATATATACTGTAGTAAGATAACCAATTAACCCTGCAATAATTTCCTTACGCCATGTTCCTTTGGATGTTGTGTTCTTGCTATAAGGCATGTAATCTCCTCATATTCTTTCTATCCCTCTCCCACCCGATTATAAAATTCATAATCCACAAATGATTATTATAAAGGTTTTTGGTATAATTGACAATAGAGCATTACGCACAAATAAAATTTAGGTGGTGGCAGTTATGAAATTTAATTCAGTATTCGATATTATTGGCCCAGTTATGATTGGGCCGTCAAGTTCACATACAGCCGGCGCAGCTAGGATTGGTAAGGCTGCACGTAATCTATTTGGCGAAGAGCCGAAATGGGCGAGGATTTATCTATATGAATCTTTTGCCAAAACTTATAAAGGGCACGGTACTGATTTTGCGTTAGTTGGTGGTTTACTAGGATTTGAGACAGATGATACAAGGATGAGCCAATCACTTGTAATTGCGAAAGAACATGGTATGGAGATAGAGTTCGTGGAGGAAAACATCGCTTCGGAACACCCAAACACTGCTAGATTAGTTATCGGAAATGAGAAAGATGAAATGGAACTTGTTGGGATTTCCATTGGTGGGGGGAAAGTTGAGATTACCGAGTTAAATGGTTTTGAATTGCGGTTATCTGGTAATCATCCTGCAATTTTAATTATGCATAATGACCGCTATGGAGCTATTGCTTCAGTTACTAAGATTCTAGCAAAATATGAGATTAATATTGGTCATATGGAAGTGAATCGTAAAGATGTTGGAAAACAAGCGTTAATGGTTATAGAGGTTGATCAAAATGTAGAAGATGTGGTTTTGAAAGAATTGGAAGATGCAGATCACATCATTCAAATATCTAAAATTGTAAGTTAACATCACAGAAGGAGGATAAAATCATGTTTCGTACAGTTGCAGAATTAGTAGAAATCGCTAAAAAAGAAAATATATTAATATCTGAGGTAATGATCCGACAAGAGATGGATGTCAAGAACATTTCCCGTGAAGAAGTTTTTGCCAATATGGAAAGAAACCTAGACGTTATGGAAAAAGCAGTTGAGGAAGGATTGGCTGGGGTCGAATCAGTCACAGGATTAACTGGTGGAGATGCCGTCTTAGTTCAAAAGTATATGAAAGAAAAAACGCCATTATCTGGTAATCTAATGATGGATGCTGTCAGCAAAGCTATGGGAACGAATGAGGTAAATGCTGCAATGGGAACTATCTGCGCAACACCAACAGCAGGTAGTGCCGGCTGTGTACCTGGTACATTATTTGCAGTAAAAAACCAGTTGAATCCAACGCGTGAACAAATGGTTCGTTATTTATTCACATCAGGTGCATTTGGTTTAGTGGTTGCAAATAATGCATTTATTTCGGGCGCAACTGGTGGTTGTCAAGCGGAGGTAGGGTCTGCTGGAGCAATGGCCGCTGCAGCTATTGTAGAGATGGCTGGTGGAACACCACAACAATCATCTGAAGCTTTTGCAATGACGCTTAAGAATATGCTTGGTCTTGTTTGTGATCCAGTTGCTGGGTTAGTGGAAGTACCGTGCGTTAAACGAAATGCTGCAGGTTCATCTTTAGCGATTGTATCTGCCGATATGGCACTGGCAGGTGTCACAAGCAGAATACCTTGTGACGAAGTAATTGGGGCCATGTATAAAATCGGAAAGTCAATGCCCTCTGCTCTCCGCGAAACAGGTGAAGGGGGACTGGCCGGAACACCTACTGGTCAAGCTATTAAGGAAAAAATATTTGGAATGTCCTCCAAGAAAGTGTGATCGACCTTGTTAAATGAACCTGTTACAACTGTTAAAGGTGTCGGTGGAAAGTTTGCGGAAGCGTTGGCACTTGTTAATATTTATACAATAGAAGATCTATTTTACTATTTCCCGTATCGTTACGATGTCTTTGAAATTAAACCTCTGGGTGAACTAATTCATGAAGACAAAGTAACCATTGAGGGAAGGATAATTCATGATCCTTCCCTTTCTTTTTTTGGGAAAAAGAAATCACGCCTGACATTTATGGTGGAAACAGAAGGTGTGGCGGTTAAAGTGGTTATGTTTAACCGGGCATTTGCTAAAAAACAACTGAATCAAGATGATGTTGTGACCCTTACAGGAAAGTGGGACGCACACCGACTGCAAATTACCGTAAGTAATTATAAAGTAGGGCATGCAGAAGAACAGGCGACTATACAGCCTATGTATTCTTTGAAAGGCGATTTAACCAACATCAAATTAAAAAAAGCAATGAGTACCGCTGTCAGAGATCACATAAATGACATAGAGGAAATTATCCCTGATACTTATTTAAAAGCCTACAAAATTCCGGATCGTAAACACGCTATATTAGCTATGCACTTTCCAAAAGATAGACAACTTCTGAAACATGCCAGAAGAAGGTTTACATATGAAGAATTTTTGATATTCCAACTAAAAATGCAGCTAATCAGAAAGCTTAACCGAGAATCTACCACAGGGAACACACAACATTATAATCCTAGTAGTTTGCAGGAATTCATACAGTCTTTTCCCTTTGAACTTACTAAGGCTCAAACACACACCTTAAACCAGATATTGGCTGATATGAAATCACCTTATCGAATGAACCGGCTTTTGCAGGGAGATGTTGGATCAGGAAAAACAGCCGTTGCGGCTATCTGTCTATATGCAACAATTACAGCTGACAGACAGGGAGCTCTAATGGTACCCACAGAAATCCTAGCCGAGCAGCATTACAAATCGCTATCTGAAATGTTTGGGGATCGAGCCTCAATAGTTCTTTTAACAGGCTCAGTGAAGGGGAAGAAAAGAAGAGAAATAACTGAAGCAATAAAGTCTCACCAAATTGATATTGTGGTTGGAACCCATGCTTTGATACAGGGAGATGTTATTTTTGCAAATCTAGGCCTAGCTATTGTGGATGAACAACACCGCTTTGGAGTGGAACAGAGAAGAGTTTTAAGGGATAAAGGATTACAGCCAGATGTCTTGTTTATGACTGCGACCCCGATCCCTCGAACATTGGCTATAACAGCTTTCGGTGATATGGATGTTTCTGTTATCGATGAAATGCCACTGGGAAGAAAAGAAATAGATACGTACTGGACGAAAGAAAACACTTTAGACAGGGTGCTTAACTTTATAGAAAAGCGAGTTTCGGCAGGGGAACAAGCATATGTTGTTTGTCCACTAATCGAAGAATCCGACAAGCTGGATATTCAAAACGCCGTTGACCTTTATAATCAGCTACAGGTTTTCTATCCTTCTACAGTACAGGTTGGGTTAATGCACGGTCGATTATCTTCTGCTGAGAAAGAAGAAGTGATGAATAAGTTTGCTGCTAATGAGCTACAGGTTCTTGTGTCAACAACAGTCGTTGAAGTAGGGGTGAATGTGCCGAATGCAACGGTAATGGTTATTTATGATGCAGAACGTTTTGGTTTATCGCAATTACACCAGCTTAGAGGACGAGTAGGCAGGAGTGATAAACAAAGTTACTGTATTTTAATCGCCGATCCTAAGGGAGAAGTTGGTAAAGAGCGAATGAAAATCATGACAGAAACAAATAATGGATTTGAACTATCTGAACAGGATCTAAAGCTTAGAGGACCAGGTGATTTTTTTGGTAAGAAGCAAAGTGGTCTTCCAGTGTTTAAGGTAGCTGATATGGTACATGATTATAAAGCGCTTGAAACTGCTCGAGTAGATGCTCAAGAGATTATCGAGTCAAATAAATTGGTTGAGGATCAGCAATACCAGGAGCTATACAAACTACTGGAAAATGACTCATATATGAAAAGTAAACTGGACTAAGGATTGCTTGCATAATTAGTAGTCCTATTATATATTACTATTAGGACCAAGTCTTAAATATAATAAGCATGAAATAAAAGTTTTATTGCCCTTATACTGGATGGTGTTACAATTGAAACGAACTAAATCTGAGAGACAGCGTTTATTACTAGAAACAATTGATGAAACTCCATTTATAACTGACGAAGATTTAGCACGAAAGTTTAATGTCAGTATTCAAACCATTCGATTAGATCGAATGGAGCATGCCATACCTGAATTACGTGAAAGAATTAAATCTGTAGCTACTCATGAATGGAACGAAACTGTCAAAGCATTGTCATTGGATGAGGTAATTGGAGAAATTATCGACCTTGAGCTTGACAGTCGCGCTATTTCAATTCTTAATATTAGAGCTGAGCACGTGTTTTCCAGGAATAGAATAGCCAGAGGACATCACTTGTTTGCGCAGGCAAATTCGCTAGCCGTTGCGGTAATCAATGACGAACTCGCACTTACAGCAAAAACAGAATTAACATTTACTCGCCAGGTAAAAGAAGGAGAACGTGTTGTTGCTAAAGCATTAGTGGAAGGTACGAATGATAAAGGACATACGGTCGTTCGTGTTTTAAGTTACGTTAATCAGGAAATAGTTTTTAAAGGGCTGTTTTATATGTACAGGTCAAACCAACAAAAAGGGGAACAAACAAATGAGATTAGCCATTGATGCTATGGGCGGAGATCATGCCCCGAAAGAGATTGTACTTGGCGCGATGGACGCTATTGAATCCAACTTAAATTTAGAAATTACTTTAATAGGCGACCAGGAGAAAATTAATTCTTATTTAACTAACCGGGCAAGAATAACTGTTATACATACAGATGAAGTAATCACAAGTGATGATGAACCAGTTCGTGCTGTTCGTAAAAAGAAAAATGCCTCCCTCGTGTTAATGGCTAAAGAAGTGAAAGAAGGGCGCGCTGATGCCTGCATTTCAGCTGGAAATACTGGGGCTTTAATGAGTGCAGGACTATTTGGCGTCGGTAGAATAACTGGTGTCGATCGACCAGCTCTAAGTCCGACTCTACCGACAATAGATGGCAAAGGGTTTTTACTGCTTGATGTTGGAGCAAATGTCGATGCGAAGGCTCAGCATCTTCTTCAGTACGGAATAATGGGATCTATCTATACAGAGAAAGTAAGAGGAATACAAAGTCCTACCGTTGGATTATTGAATGTTGGAACGGAAGATGGAAAAGGTAATGAGTTAACAAAAAAAGCTTTTTCTCTTTTAAAAGAAGCACCGGTTAATTTTATTGGAAATGTCGAAGCTCGGGATCTATTAAGTGGTGCTGCTGACATAGTGGTAACAGATGGATTTAGCGGTAATATTGCTTTAAAAACAATTGAAGGTACAGCTGAAACCGTTTTTCACATGATAAAAGAAACATTTATGTCTTCTTTTAAAACGAAAATTGCAGCTAGTATGATTAAGAGTGACTTAAAGGGATTAAAGGGAAAACTTGATTATAGTGAGTATGGTGGTGCAGGGTTATTTGGGCTTGCTTCACCTGTAATAAAAGCACATGGCTCTTCAAATAGACGAGCAATCTATAGTGCAATTAAACAAGCGTGTCATATGGTTGAATTTAACGTAACCGAAACCATCAGAGACACGATTGCAGAAATGGAAGTGGGGGAAAAAGAATGAAGCGTGTAGCATTTATGTTCCCTGGGCAGGGTTCACAGGATATTGGTATGGGTAAATCATTTTATGATGCTTATCCTGAAATAAAGGAAATGTTCGAAGAGGTTGACAAAGTTTTAAATTTTTCATTATCTGATATTATGTTTAATGGACCAAAAGAGACGTTGACAGAAACAGAGATTGCACAACCAGCATTACTACTAAATAGTATTGCTGTACATACAATGCTATTAAAATCTGAAGTGCAACCAGTTATGGCAGTTGGTCATAGCCTTGGTGAATATAGCGCTTTAGTAGCAGCAGGTTCAATTTCATTGGAAGAGGCAGTACAGTTGGTAGCTACTAGAGGAAGGTTGATGGAAGAGGCCTATCCCTCTGGGCTAGGTGCAATGGCCGCAGTATTAGGATTATCTGAGGAAAAAGTAGAAGAAACGTTAGCATCGATAGAAACAGAAGAAATTGTTGATCTGGCAAATATCAATTGTCCCGGTCAAATAGTTATCTCTGGAACGAAAGCAGGTATCGAACAGGCGTCGACTGCATTGAAGGAGAATGGAGCAAAACGCGTATTATCTCTAAATGTTAGTGGACCATTTCATTCCAGATTAATGAAAGCGGCGAATGAGAAATTCGCAGAGAGTCTTGAAACAGTCTCTTTAACCGATGCAACAATTCCTATATACGCGAACGTAACGGCATCTCCAGTTACAGAGCATGAAGAAATTAAAGATCTTTTAATTAAACAACTATACTCACCGGTACGATTTGAAAAATCAATCCAGAATATGTTGGATAAGGGCGTCGACGCGTTTGTAGAAGTTGGAAATGGAAAGGTTCTAAGTGGTTTGGTTAAGAAAATTGATAGGACAGTACCAACTTTCGCTATTCAAGATCCAGATTCCATGGAAGAATTTATAACATGGTACAAGGGGGATTAAGTATGTTAAAAGGAAAAAATGCTCTAGTAACTGGTGCCTCCAGGGGGATTGGTAAAGCAATTGCACTAGAGCTGGCAAAACAAGGTGCAAATGTAGCGGTTAACTTTGCAGGCAGTGAAGCAAAAGCACAGTCTGTGGTAGAGGAAATTGAAAAAACGGGTGTAAAATCTTTTAAAGTACAGGCGGATGTGGCGAATGAGGCCGAAGTAAAAGAAATGGTCAAAGAAGTCATAAGTGAGTTTGGCAGTCTTGACATTCTTGTAAATAATGCTGGGATCACAAGAGATAACTTATTAATGCGTATGAAAGAAGAAGAATTTGATCAAGTTATTAACACAAATTTAAAAGGCGTGTTTATTTGTACAAAAGCAGTTACTCGTCACATGATGAAACAAAAAAGCGGAAAAATTGTAAATGTATCTTCAATAGTGGGCGTAAGTGGAAACCCTGGTCAAGCAAATTACGTAGCTGCTAAAGCTGGAGTTATTGGTTTAACAAAATCAACTGCCAAAGAGCTCGCATCACGAAACATTTTTGTCAATGCAGTAGCTCCTGGGTTTATTGCTACTGATATGACTGATGAGTTGACGGAAGAACAACGCGCAGGTATGCTTGCCATGATTCCATTAGGTAAATTAGGAGAAGCAGAAGACGTAGCAAAAGTTGTGCGCTTCCTTGCTTCTGAAGACGCAAACTACATGACAGGTCAAACATTGCACATTGACGGCGGAATGGTAATGTAGTAAGAAAAGCGGAGGCGACTGTTCAGAAGCGGACGCATAAGTAAGGGACCGTAGAGCACAAGGTTTTGCTGCTCGGAGTGTCAATTACTTATGACGGCAGCTTCTAGGAGCCACAGCTAGACAAAGAAAAGCGGAGTGGGCTTGATAGCGGCGACATGCGTAAGCAAGGGACCGCAGAGCACAGGGACTTGGTGCTCGGAGTGTCGTCTATTGACTACAACTCAAAACTTTGAAGGGAGGTGAATTACTGTGGCAGACGTATTTGATCGTGTAAAAGAACTTATTGTTGAACGTTTAGAAGTAGAAGAAGCGAAAGTAACAATGGAGGCATCTTTTAAAGATGATTTAGATGCAGATTCACTTGATGTAGTTGAATTGGTTATGGAACTTGAAGATGAATTTGACATGGAAATTGCTGATGAAGAAGCTGAAAAGATTAATACAGTTGGCGATGCTGTTAACTACATAAACAGTATTAAGTCCTAATAATTATAAAGTAATTAAAAAGTGAAAGTCTCGCAAAATTATGCGAGACTTTCCGTATATACAATAGAAGCAGGTGACTCTAAAAATGAATGTTAAACAACTTGAAGAACAACTTCATGTTACATTTAATGACCATAAATTACTGGAACAGGCTTTTACACATTCATCGTATGTGAATGAGCATCAGGAAAAAACATCCTCGGATAATGAACGATTAGAATTTTTGGGTGATGCAGTACTAGAACTTGGTGTATCCCAATATTTGTATCGAAATAATGAGACAATGCCCGAAGGAGAAATGACCAAGCTACGTGCAGCGATAGTTTGTGAGCCGTCTCTGGAAAACTTTTCGCGTGATTTAGGGTTTGGTGACCATATTTTACTTGGACGAGGCGAAGAGCAAACAGGCGGACGAGACAGGGCAGCGCTTTTAGCTGATGTTTTTGAATCTTTTCTTGGAGCGCTTTATCTTGATCAAGGTTATGAGCATGCGATAAGCTTTCTAAACGAATTTGTTTTTCCGAAAATAAGTACAGGTGCTTTTTCGCATGCGATGGATTACAAAAGTCAATTGCAAGAACTTGTGCAACAATATAAAAATCAAAGTATTGAATATAAAATAGTAGATGAAAAAGGTCCATCACATAACAAGGAGTTTGTTACGGAGGTTTATGTTAAAAATAAACTAGCAGGATCGGGCGTGGGCCGTACAAAAAAAGAAGCAGAACAACGAGCAGCTAAGCATGCTTTAGATACTTTCAATACGTAAAATTTTTATTCAAAAGCTGTTTCTCGATACACGAAAAACAGCTTTTGAATTTCATGGGATTATTTTTAGCTTTTTCTCACAGATCTTAACTCATCGATGAAAGCTTGTGTTTCGGAGGCACTAAGGTGACCCTTCTGCACTACCATATCATACATAAATTTTAGTTCATCATACTTTTCTAAATCATAATCCTCTGGATCCAATAGGCTGCGGTTAGCTACCTTAAGACGATCAGCTAATTCATCTAATAATATTTTCAGGTTTTCTTCAGATGGTTGCTCAAGATTCATTTTTTACACCTCACATATTAAATTATTTTAAAGAAGAACGGATATGTAGTATGCAAAACCTATTACTCTCTTCTTTTGTTTCTAAGTATATGATAAAATAAATGCTGTCAAAAGCCAAATTTTTGTATAACGAAAGACTATAAAATTGTTAAAGGCACTACGAATCGGTGATTACCTTCGTTTCATTTAGGAGAATGTAAAAATGTATTTAAAACGGTTAGAAAGTATTGGATTTAAGTCATTTGCTGAACGTATACATGTGGATTTTGTCCCTGGTGTTACAGCAGTAGTGGGTCCAAATGGTAGTGGGAAAAGTAACATTACTGACGCGATACGTTGGGTACTCGGTGAACAATCAGCTAAATCTCTTCGTGGTACTAAGATGGAAGATATAATTTTCCAAGGTAGTGATACAAGAAGAGCGTTAAATGTAGCGGAAGTCACCTTGGTACTTGACAACAGCGACAGGAAAGTGCCACTCGATTACGAGGAAGTAAGTATAACGAGACGTGTATATCGTTCCGGAGATAGTGAATTCTATATAAACAAACAAACGTGCAGATTAAAGGATATTGTTGACTTATTTATGGACTCTGGACTTGGTAGAGAAGCTTTTTCTATTATTAGTCAAGGTAAAGTAGAAGAAATTTTAAGCTCAAAAGCAGAAGAAAGGCGTACTATTTTTGAAGAGGCTGCTGGAGTTTTGAAATATAAGCAACGAAAGAAAAAAGCTGAATATAAATTAGCTGAAACACAGGAAAATTTGAATCGCGTGGAAGATATTATTCATGAAAATGAGCAACAGATAGGTCCACTAAAAGAACAAGCAGAGACAGCAAAAAAATATAATGTTGAAATGGAACGGTTAAAACAACAGGAAATTTCGTTAATGATTACTGAAATTGCTCAGTTACACGAACAATGGCAGCAGATACTAAATGAACTTGAAAAAGATAAATTGAGTGAGGTATCTGTAAAAACTATTATTCAGAAAAAAGAAGCAAGCCTTGAAGAAGAACGTAGTAAAATGAATGCATTAGACGTTGAAATAGAAGAGATGCAGGCTGATTTATTAGAAGTCACCCAAAAACTTGAACAGTTTGAAGGAAAAAAGCATGTACTGTACGAGCGTATGAAACATTTTGAAGATAATAAATCAAAATTGGAGTCGGAAAAACAGGATGCGCGACAAAGAATAAATGTACTTGAACAAGAGCTCGAAAAGGAAAAAGAAGAGCTAACCTTGTTATTAAATGAACGTAATAAGATTAAAGAAAAGGTAATGGAGTTAGAGAAACAACTTACTGTAGATAAAGAGTCTATTACAGATCGAATTGAAGAACTTAAATCAGATTATATTGAGTATCTTAATAGCCGAGCAGCAAATCGAAATGAATTGCAATCAATTGAACAACAATTAAACCAGTTAACAGCTAAAAAGCAAAAACAAGATAATAAAAATAGTGATATCGTATTAACACGTAAAGAGTTAGAAACAGATAAATCAACTATTGTTACCGAACTTAACAAATTACAAAGTCATCATTCCTCAAATAAAAGTGAAGTTAACAGAATTAAAGATGCACTTCAAAAAGAAAAAAATCAGTTTCAGGAGTTACAGGATAAGCTTAATCAAGCGTTCCAATACATAGAGAAAATGAAATCCAAAAAAGAAATGCTTGAAGAAATGAAAGAGGACTTTCAAGGTTTTTTCCATGGAGTAAAGGCAGTACTAAAAGCGCGAGATGAAAATAGTTTAAAGGATATTCATGGGGCAGTTATTGAACTGATTGACGTACAAAAGGAGTATGTTGATGCGATTGAAACTGTGTTAGGTGGACAAGCCCAGCATGTTGTTGTAAACGAGGACCAGAGTGCGCGGGAAGCAATTAAGTGGTTAAAAACGATGAATCAGGGTAGAGCAACTTTTCTACCACTTAAATCTATTCAACCAAGATACATTTCAGAGAATTTACTGATTAAAATAAAGAATCATCCAGGATTCATCGGTGTTGCCTCAACGCTTGTCAAATACGATGTAGAGTATCAAAAAGCTGTTGAGCATTTGATGGGTCACGTTATCATTACCAAAACCTTGAAAGATGCGACTGAAATCGCAAAATTGGTTATGCGTAAATTTCGTGTTGTTACACTTGAAGGGGATGTCGTAAATCCTGGCGGTTCAATGTCTGGTGGTGCAACTAAAAAAACAAATCAATCTCTCTTCACACGTGACAGAGATTTACAGGAAATAACGAAAAAACTTGCAGACTTTCAAATGAAAACCGATAAATTTGAAAAAGAAGTTCAAACCGCAAAAGAAGCAATTAAACTAAATGAACAAAAGTTAGAAAAAGCCGTGGAGATGGTTCAATCCAGCCAACAGTCTCTTCAAAATAAGCAAGCTGCGTATAGTGAAGTAGAAATGAAGTTGACTTCAGTCAATAATAATTTGGCTTTCTATGATCAAGATAAGAAACAATTCGAAGTTGAAGAAAGCGAATTAATAGCGCGCAGTAAACATTTATCTGAGGAACTAAAAAATACGGAAAATGAAATTGAATCAATCCAAGGAACAATTGACGAGTTGAGTGAACAAGAAAATAAACTGAGACAAAATAAAGAACAAATTTCGAACGATTTTCATCAAAATCAAATTTTGTTGGCTGAGCTTGAGGAACGCGTGAAAAACCAGCGCAGTAAAACTAAATCTTTAGGAGAAGATATTGAAGAAGAAAGAAAACAATTCGACGAGCACAGTCTGAGATTGCAGGAGTTAATTGATTTGAAAGAAAGTGAGGTTACAGAAGATCAAATAACTTCTGATATTGGTAAATACCAAACTAAGAAAGATGAAATTACAGGCGACATTAAAAAGAAAAGACAGAATCGCAGTAATATAACCCAATCTGTTCAGGACGAGGAAAGAGAAATAAAGGAACAAAATAAATCTCATCAGACAATCGTAAGGCAAATCCAGGACAAGGAAGTTAAATCGAATCGCTTAGACGTTGAACTTGAGAACCACCTCACCCATTTGCAAACCGAATATACCTTAACGTATGAGCGAGCAAAAGAAACATATAACAAAACAGACGATCTTGAAAAAACAAGAGTAGATGTACAACAAATTAAACAATCGATAGAAGACTTAGGAACTGTTAATTTAAGAGCAATAGAAGAATATGAGCGGATTATGGAGCGTTATAGCTTTCTTACTGAACAAAGAGACGACCTTGTACACGCGAAAGACACTATGTTTGCGGTTATTGCAGAAATGGACGATGAAATGCAGAAACTTTTTGGGTCCACTTTCAACCAAATTAAAGACGAGTTCGCAATTGTATTCAGGGAATTGTTTGGTGGAGGAAATGCAGAATTAAAATTAACAGAACCCAAAAACCTGCTTGAAACAGGTGTAGAAATAATAGCAAAGCCTCCAGGTAAAAAACTGCAGCATCTTGGACTTCTCTCTGGTGGGGAACGTGCGTTGACTGCAATTGCTTTGTTATTTGCAATTTTACGCGTTAGACCTGTTCCCTTCTGCGTGTTAGATGAAGTCGAGGCAGCACTAGACGAGGCTAATGTAGTGCGATTCGCAAAATATGTAAAGATGTATAGTAAGGAGACACAATTTATTGTGATAACCCATCGAAAAGGTACAATGGAGGAAGCGGATGTATTGTACGGTGTTACAATGCAGGAATCGGGTGTTTCCAGATTAGTATCCGTTAGACTAGAGGATACGAAAACGCTGGTATAGTTTTAAGGAGGAACAGTTTAATGGGATTTATGGATAAATTAAAAAATAAATTTAAGCAAAATGATGAAGAGGAAATATCAACCAAATATAAAGAGGGTATGACAAAAACCAGAAACTCCTTCTCAGGTAAAATTAATGATTTGATTGCCCGGTATCGTAAAGTTGATGAGGATTTCTTTGAAGAATTAGAAGAGGTTTTAATAACTGCTGATGTTGGTGTAATGACAGTAATGGATTTAATTGAAGAGTTGAAAATGGAAGTAAAACGTCGTAATATCAAAGATACGAAAGAAGTTAAAGATGTAATTTCTGAAAAACTGGTGGAAATTTATTATGGTGATGATGAGGCTAGTGTCGAAGAACTAAATATTCAAGACAATGAATTAACAATTATGTTGGTAGTTGGGGTTAATGGTGTAGGTAAGACGACGTCAATTGGAAAACTAGCACATCAGCTCAAATCAGATGGAAAAAAAGTTGTGTTAGCCGCTGGTGACACCTTCCGCGCAGGCGCTATTGAACAGCTTGAGGTTTGGGGAGAACGTGCGGGCGTTGATGTTATCAAGCAAAAAGCTGGTAGTGACCCAGCAGCGGTTATTTTTGACGGGATTAAAGCAGCAAAGACACGTGGTGCAGATGTGTTAATTTGTGATACAGCTGGCCGCCTGCAAAATAAAGTGAATTTAATGAACGAGCTAGCAAAGGTTAAACGTGTCATTGAGCGTGAAGTACCAAACGCGCCACATGAGGTATTGTTAGTGTTGGATGCCACAACGGGTCAAAATGCGATGAGTCAGGCAAAAACATTTCTGGAGGCAACAAACGTTACTGGTATTGTATTAACCAAGCTTGACGGTACTGCTAAAGGTGGAATTGTTTTAGCTATTCGAAATGAACTGCGTATACCAGTGAAATATGTTGGCTTAGGAGAGAAAATAACTGACCTTCAAAAGTTCAACGCACAAGCCTTTGTATTTGGTTTGTTTGCTGATATGCTAGAGGATGATACTGATTATTAGTTCGTACTTTTTTAAACGATACCTTCTCTCCCAATGAGAAGAACAACGCGCTTTTGGCTTGACAGGGCAAAATGAATTTGGTTAAGATGTATTGTAAAGGTATTTCACTTAACAAGGGGTGTTTGGATGTTAGAAAAGACTACTCGTATCAATTACTTGTTTGATTTTTACCAGGCACTACTAACACCTAAACAGCGTAATTATATGGAAATGTATTATTTAGAGGATTATTCATTAGGTGAAATATCTGAACTGTCACAGGTTTCCAGGCAAGCGGTTTATGACAATATTAAACGCACTGAAAAGATGCTAGAGTCATATGAGGAAAAGCTTCTTTTATACGATAAATTCAAATCCCGCGTTCAGATATTGGATGAGATCGAAAAGGGTATTGACAAGAATACAATCACAAGTGATATGAAACGCATGCTTGAAAAATTAAAAGAAATAGATTAGGGGGACACCTTCTATGGCATTTGAAGGACTGGCCGACCGTTTACAAGGGACAATAAAAAAAATTACTGGTAAAGGTAAAGTATCTGAACAGGATATTAAAGAAATGACAAGAGAAGTCCGTCTGGCACTACTTGAAGCAGATGTAAACTTTAAGGTTGTAAAAGATCTAATTGCACGCATAAAAGAACGTGCATCTGGTCAGGAAGTTATGGAAAGTCTCACACCAGGTCAACAGGTAATAAAAGTTGTAAAAGATGAATTATCTGAGCTAATGGGAGGCGAACAAAGTAAAATTGCTGTGGCCGACAAATCTCCTACTGTTATTATGATGGTTGGTCTTCAGGGTGCAGGTAAAACTACTACCACTGGAAAACTAGCAAATTTACTTCGAAAAAAATATAATCGCTCGCCTTTGCTTGTTGCTTGTGATATCTATCGCCCAGCAGCTATCCAACAACTTGAAACACTTGGTGGACAGCTGGATATGCCTGTTTTTTCAATGGGAACTGAAGCTAATCCCGTTGATATTGCAACAAAGGCAATTGAAAAAGCGAAAGAGGAACATAATGATTATGTGATTATCGATACTGCAGGTCGTTTACATGTTGACCAGGATTTAATGAGTGAGTTACAGGAGATAAAAACCAATGTAAAACCAGATGAAATATTTCTTGTAGTTGATGCGATGACTGGTCAAGATGCAGTGAATGTAGCAGAGAGCTTTAACGAACAACTTGATATATCTGGAGTTGTCCTAACGAAGCTTGATGGTGATACGCGTGGTGGTGCGGCGTTATCAATTAAAGCAGTAACGGATAAACCCATTAAATTTGCAGGTATAGGTGAAAAACTGGATGAATTTGAAGCTTTTCATCCTGATCGTATGGCATCCCGTATTCTTGGTATGGGAGATGTTCTAACCTTAATTGAAAAGGCTCAAACCAACGTTGATGAAAAGCAGGCAAAAGCATTAGAAGAAAAAATGCGAACAATGTCATTTACTTTTGACGACTTTTTGGAACAAATGGGTCAAGTGAAAAACATGGGACCGTTGGATGATCTTATGGCAATGATTCCAGGTGCAGGTAAAATGAAGGGTTTAAAAAATGCCCAGTTAGATGAAAAACAACTTTCACATGTAGAGGCTATCATCCAGTCTATGACTAAAAAAGAGCGACAGGAACCTAGTTTAATGAATGCCAGTCGCAAAAAGCGTATTGCTGCTGGATCAGGTACATCTGTTGCTCAGGTTAATCGTTTGTTAAAACAATTCGATGAAATGAAAAAGATGATGAAGCAAATGACCAATATGCAGAAAGGCAAAAAAGGTAAAGGAATGAATTTTCCGTTCATGTAATAAAACAAAAACGTTTTATTAATAATAATTGGACAATGCCATAAAGGCGGTAGTAAAACAATTTTTTCATTGTAATGTAAAAACACTTTACAGACAAACAGATATCTGATAGAATCTAAAATTGTGTAAAACATTTTTATTGGAGGTGCAAGAACATGGCTGTTAAAATTCGTTTAAAACGTATGGGATCAAAAAGAAATCCATTTTATCGTGTAGTTGTAGCTGATTCACGTTTTCCACGTGACGGACGCTCTATCGAACAAATTGGAACATATAACCCAGTTGTTAATCCGATTGAGGTTAAGATAGATGAAGAGAAAGCATTAGACTGGATGGCAAAAGGTGCAAAACCAAGTGATACAGTTCGCAATCTTTTCTCAAAAGAAGGCATCATGAAAAAATTCCACGACTCTAAAAATCAAAAGTAAAGTAGTGTGATCTCATGAAAGCCCTAATTGAATCCATTGTAACGCCACTTGTTGATTATCCTGATGATATAGTTATCACAGAGACAGAAGAAGAAACCAAAATCATTTATCACCTTACTGTTAATCAAGAAGATGTTGGCAAGGTTATTGGCAAGAATGGACGTATTGCAAAGGCTATCCGCACGGTTGTTTATGCAGCCAAGTCGGATGCAAACAAACGTATATATTTGGACATCATGTAAGGGGAAGGGGATACCTTTCCCCTTTACTCGTTTTTTTATCTAGCATCTAGTCAACATCAAAGTGTGTAGGTGCTCACGTGGTATGTTTTATTTATTCTTCTAAGTTAAGAGGATGTGAGATCGTTTGGAGATAATTAGAAAAGTACTAATCAAACAAGTAATCACTGATAAAAGCAAAGAGGATCTGAAGCGAAACTTTACAGACCATAAAATGCGACTTGAACAAGAGTGTCAACAATTGTTGTTTGAACAACGGAAATTCCAAAATAAATCTGGGGTATCAAAAGAAGAGGTTTATCAGCGCTTTCAACAAGAGGTTAAAAATCGTAAAGAAAAAATGAAGCTAGTTGATTTCAAAATTGAACAATTGGATACGTTAGAAATAGGTAGTGAAATTACTGAAAAAGAAGTTGAAGCTCTTGTTGAAGTTAAAGTTGGATCGCATTTGGACCATATTATGGATGAAACAGCAATTATTGTTAAAGATGGTGTAGTCATCCGAATCGATGAATAGTAGGTGATAAAATGGAAGATAAGATGTTTAATATAGGCAAGATTGTAAACACTCATGGTATACGAGGAGAAGTGAAAGTTCTAAGAATAAGTGACTTTGAAGAACGTTTTTCAGTTGGTAAAACAGTGTATTTGGTAAGAGATGCAGAAAACCCTATTAAGCTTACAATTGCAGGTCATCGTATTCATAAAAACTTTGATTTAATTTTCTTTGAAGACCTCGACAATATTAATAAAGTTGAACATTTCAAAGGAGCTCACCTCAAAATTCATGAAAATCAATTAACTGATTTAGGTGAAGAAGAATATTATTATCACGAAATCATTGGGTGTGAAGTTTTTACGGATAATGAAGAAAAAATAGGAACGATTAAGGAAATATTGTCCCCAGGGGCTAATGATGTATGGGTAGTTCAACAACCAAAAGGTAAAGACTTATTAATTCCATATATCGAGGATGTTATTAAGGTAGTAGATATTGATGCTAAAAAGGTTTTTATAAACCCAATGGAAGGACTATTAGATTAATGCATATTGACGTATTAACGCTCTTCCCGGAGATGATTGAAGGAGTGCTCAACTCCTCCATATTGAAAAAGGCCCAGGACAAAAATAAATTTAGTTACAATCTGGTCAATTTTCGTGATTTTTCGGATAACAAACATAAGAATGTTGATGACTATCCTTATGGTGGGGGCGCCGGAATGGTTTTAACTCCACAACCTATATTTGATGCAGTTGAATCAGTCACCAAAAGTAACTCGAGCAAACCACGTGTTATTTTGATGTGTCCCCAAGGTGCAACATACAATCAGAAGAAAGCTGAAGAGTTGGCTAAAGAAGATAGTCTAGTATTTATTTGTGGCCATTATGAAGGGTACGATGAACGTATTAGAGAGCACTTGGTTACTGATGAGATATCGATAGGGGATTATGTTTTAACAGGTGGAGAACTAGGTGCAATGACAGTTATTGATAGTATAGTACGCTTGTTACCTGATGTGTTAGGTAATCAGGAGTCTGCCCCTGAAGATTCTTTTACCACTGGCTTATTAGAACACCCACATTATACAAGGCCAGCAGTTTTTCGTGGAATGAGTGTGCCGAATGTGTTGTTATCTGGTGATCATGGTAAGATCCGTGATTGGAGAAAAAAGCAATCACTCAAACGCACTTATGAACGAAGAAGAGAATTGATTGACTCACGTACATTGTCGATTGATGAAAGCAAGTTTCTTGATCAAATCATAAATGGTGATGACAATCTATAACTTCAAATGAAGCTAGCTTCATTTGAAAAAGTAGTTGAACTAGTTTTGCGTATATGGTATATTAATAATTGTGCTTAAGTTGGATTCTTAGGCATTATAAACGATGTTCCGCTGTCCTTAGTGAGTTATGAACATTAGTTTGGAAGGAGAGAGATATAATGCAAAATTTAATTGCAGATATTACAAAAGATCAAATCCGTGCAGACCACCCAGACTTTCGTCCTGGTGACACTGTAAAAGTACATGTTAAAGTTGTCGAGGGTACTCGTGAGCGTATCCAGGTTTATGAAGGTGTTGTAATTAGACGTCAAAATGGTGGAATAAGTGAAACATTTACAGTAAGAAAAATTTCTTACGGTGTAGGCGTGGAGCGTACATTCCCATTTCATTCACCTAAAATTGATAAAATTGAAGTTTCAAGACGTGGTGTTGTTCGTCGTGCGAAGCTTTATTATCTACGTAACCTACGTGGAAAAGCAGCACGTATTAAAGAACGTCGTGTACATCGCTAATCATAAATTAGTGGTAGAAGAGCTTGGCATTGTATGCAAGCTCTTTTTTTACTTTATACTAAGTTTTTAGTTGCTATCAGTATAATTTTCTAATAGCGTAATCGTGATGCATATTTTAAATATTTCGGAGGAAAACCATATGTCTAAGCTGAAAAATGAGTGGTTTGACTGGATAAAGGCTCTATTGATTGCTTTTGCTTTAGCCTTTATCGTGCGGATGTTCTTTTTTGCTCCAATTGTAGTAGATGGACCATCGATGCAGCCCACATTACATAATCAGGATCAAATGATAGTTAATAAATTCATCTATTCAATAGATGATCCAGAGCGCTTTGATATTATAGTATTTCATGCTAACGAAGAGCAGGACTTTATAAAGCGGGTAATTGGGTTACCTGGAGAACATGTGGCAGTAAAAGATGACGTTTTATTAATTGACGGTGAACCTATCCAGGAGAACTTTTTACAACAAATAAAATCACAAAAAGAACCTAACCAGACATTAACAGAAGGTTTCCGACTAGAAGATTTACCTGGTGGATATAAGGAGATACCTGAGGGGTACGTATTGGTATTAGGAGATAATAGAAATAATTCATCTGATAGTCGTGTATTAGGATTGATTCCACAAGACACAATAGTTGGTAAAACAAGCTTAATTTATTGGCCATTAAATCGAATAGATATTTTGAATACTGATGACGTTTAATCTATTTGAAAGTATAGAAAAAATAAGTGACAAGTCAATTTTTTAAGAAGAATAGGGTGTTAACATGACAATACAGTGGTTTCCAGGGCATATGGCTAAGGCGCGCAGACAAGTAGAGGAAAAATTGAAGCTTGTGGATTTTATAATGGAATTAGTGGATGCAAGAGCTCCATTATCATCTCAAAATCCAATGCTCCAGCAGGTCTTACAAAGTAAACCGAAAATGATAATTTTGATGAAAAAAGATTTGGCAGATAATCGTGAGACTGACAAGTGGATTACTTATTTTCATGAACGAGATATAACTGCAATTGCTGTCAATGTCAATGATAAAGGCGATATTCAAAAGGTAATTCACCAGGCAAAGGTACTTGGTCAAGTGAAAATGGATAAATTAAAGAGAAAAGGAATAAAACCAAGAGCATCAAGAGCAATGATAGTTGGTATCCCGAACGTAGGCAAGTCCACACTAATTAATCGTTTAGCAAATAAAAAGGCAGCAAAAACCGGGGATCGCCCTGGTATTACTAAACAGCAACTATGGATTAAAGTTAAAAAAGACTTTGAACTTCTTGATACTCCTGGAATTCTATGGCCTAAATTTGAGGATGAAAAGGTTGGATTGCGTTTAGCCGCACTAGGAACAATCAAAGATCAATTACTCTCACTTCAGGATATAACCATATTTGTTATTAATTATTTTCAAGAACATTATCCTACTTTACTTCAACAACGTTACAATATTGAAGATGACCATAAGGATATAGTTGATATATTTGAAGCAATTGGAAGGAAACGTGGTTGTCTTGAGGGTGGTGGAAATGTTAACTACGATAAAGTAGCTGAAGTAGTTATCCAGGATTTACGCTCCGGTAGATTAGGGCCGATAACATTAGAAGCAGTAAAATAACAGTGGCATTGCATCTTAGGATGGGTGCCACATTTTTTATCTAAAATGGTTTATACTGCAAAACAGGTGAAAGCCGATAAAAGAAAGAGAGATTTACTTTATAAACTAGGTACGAAATAATGTAAAATAAACCGATAAAGAAGGTAACGTATGAAAAATAAATCAATTGCTGAAATCAAACAATTACTAGATCAAGGTAGTCTTACCAACTCGGACATTTCAATTATACAACATGACCCTAGAAAAGGGGTACAACAGTTATGGAAGTCCTATCAAAAAAAAATAGAGAAAAAACAGGCATTAGAACTTCGCTTTACTGAAATGAGTCAGTTTGAAGAAAAAAGCTATTCAAGTGGTGCTAATCATATTGCGGGAATTGACGAGGCTGGAAGAGGGCCGTTGGCAGGACCTGTGGTAGCTGCGGCGGTTATTTTGCCTAGGAATTTTAAATTATTAGGATTAGATGATTCCAAACAGTTAAATGAAATCAAGCGAAACGAATTTTTCTCGATTATCAAAAATGAGGCAGTTAGTTACGGAATAGCAATTATAAGTAATCAAACAATTGATGAAGTGAATATCTATGAAGCAACAAAGATTGCAATGCTTGACGCGTTAAGCCAGCTGGAACCAAGTCCAGATCACGTTTTAATTGATGCTGTCCCACTTGAAAACGTTTCTTGTACTTCAGAATCCATTGTAAAAGGTGATCAAAAGAGTATTACAATTGCTGCGGCAAGCATTTTAGCAAAAGTAACACGAGATACAATTATGAAAAAAATACATAAAGACTTCCCTTATTACGATTTCAATTCCAATATGGGTTATGGTACTAGAAATCACATAGAAGCGCTACATAAATATGGTATTACACCATTCCATCGAAAATCATTTGCACCAATTAGAAGTGAAATTATTCGATAAAAGGAGGTATCTATGTTGAGTATACAAGATGTTCTGTCTAAGCGATTGAGCACAACCAAAGTGAGCCATACATTGCCATCTTTTAAGCCTGGACAAATTGTTCAAGGGAAAATTGTTAAACTATTTCTTAACAATAAGGCACAAATACAAATAGGTTCACATTCGATGGTTGCTCAATTAGAGGCCTCATTAACAATTAGTGAAAACTATCACTTTCAAGTGAAATCAAATACAGACGTTACCCATTTGAAGGTGATTGGTCAACAACTGCAGCGTAATATGAATGCTGATACAAATGCACTATTGAAAGATTTAGGTTTAAAAACGACCAGGCTAAATATGGCCCTTACACAGCAGTTAACGAAAGATAAGGTGCCCTTTGATAGGGAGCAGCTAGTTAAAGCATTTCATCTTCTAGAAGGTTCTAGCAACAAGCCACAAGCACTTTCAGTAATTAAGAATATGATTCAAAGCAAATTGCCATTAAATGAGGCCGTTTTTCAAGCTATATCAACAAAATCTACAACTGGTTTTACTGAGCAACTTTCCGGTTTACTCCAACAAATGAGACAAGACCCAAAGCCAACTCCGTTGAAACAGATGTTGGTGGAAAAATTATCTAATTTTACAAATCAAACTGACTTAAACAAGGGTTTACTAATTAAACATATAATGGCAGAGATAGAAGCTAACCAGACAAATTTTTTAACATCAGCCAAAACTATAGGTCTCGTGGACGAGAAAGTGGACTTTTCATCCTGGAAAAATGAGTGGCAAAATTTAGTGAGAAAAAATGTTGGAGATGTACCTGTCCAAACAGTCAAAACGACAAATCAATCACTAACTTCCTTTTCTTTACCTTTTAACCTGAATAATTCCGAAGTACTGACGTTCTTGGGTGAAATAGTAGAAAATAAAGAACCTATTATAAGACAGACGCAGACAATTTTGCAACAGTTCTCAGCAGCCATTAAGAAGGCCACTATCTATCAAACTCCACTGGCTGATGATGATTTTTTGAAACTGAAAATACAAATTGAGAGCAAGCTTTTGCCACTAATGCCAGATAAACAACAATTACATGTAGAAACTCTTTTGAAAAATAACCCAACATCCTTAGCGGCATTGGAATCAACACTTAAAACATTGTCAAGTAAGCAGAACTATGAACAAATTGAACAGCTTGTAAACAATACAAAGCGAGGAAATGAATTGTTATTGAGTAAGCCAAATGAGCAGTTTTTATCTCAGATTAATCGCGTGTTACAATCAGCTGGATTTGCTCATGAATATAACATAGCAAATGATTTGCCAGAACAGCAAACTGCTACTATAAAGTCAATGATTATCCAGTTATTGCAGCAAAGTGATGGAGCGATAAATGAAAGAGCCCAGCAACTCCTTCATTTTATTAACGGTATGCAAATACAATCCGTAACTGAGACGCCCAATTTTTTGCAGGCAAGTCTATTGGTTCCAGGTGAAAAGCTATCACTAAACAAAGACTTGCAACTTGAATTTAAAGGAAAAAAAACAGAGTCGGGAAAAATTGACCCCGACTATTGTCGAATTTTGTTTTATTTAGATTTAACCAATTTACGTGAAACTGTTATAGATATGAACGTACAAAAGCGAGCTGTTTCAGTTACTATTTTCAACGATAATACATCTATATTAGAAGGTGCTCAAGCAGTAAAAGCTGTGCTAAAAGAAGGTCTAGGTAAATTGGATTATCATTTGTCAACTGTCTTAGTAAAACCTTTGAAGCAAATGGATCCTGATAAAGAAAGAGCAGCAGTAAAGACAGAAAACAATTCCTACCAAGGGGTGGACTATCGAATATGAGCGAGAAACGAACGAAAGCAGCTGCCCTTCGCTATGATCAAAATAGCAATCATGCACCAACAATTGCAGCTTCAGGCAAAGGAATAATTGCAGAAAATATTATCGAAAAAGCCAAACAGAATAATGTTCCAATCCAGGAGGACGCCTCTCTTGTTGAACTATTAGCAGAATTAAACATAAATGAAACTATCCCGGAAGAATTGTATCAGGCGGTTGCCGAAGTGTTTGCATTTGTCTATCGTGCAGATAAAAAGGCAGATTCTGCTAATAAAATATTTTAGCACTTCTAAAGTTTGGTCTCTTACTTATGCGTCTGCTTCTGAACAGTCGCCACCGCTTTTCTTGTCCAGCTGTGGCTCCTAGCAACTAGCAATTAGATTAGTCCTGATGATCGTACGTACAGTTCAACGTACTTTTCACCGGCCTATCTAATTGTACGTCGCTGAACAGTCGCCACCGCTTTTCTTTATTCCTTGTGAATTTTGTTGTTTTTTAATACAATAGGAATGCAGTGAATTTTGATGGGAGGATGAAAGATGAACATTCATGAGTATCAAGGCAAAGAAATTTTGCGAAGCTATGGTGTAAATGTTCCAACTGGACATGTTGCATATACAGTAGACGAAGCTGTAGAAGCTGCTAAGAAATTAGGGTCTTCTGTAACAGTGGTGAAAGCACAGATCCATGCTGGTGGACGTGGTAAAGCTGGCGGAGTGAAGATTGCTAAAAACTTGGACGAAGTTCGTACATATGCGGATGAGATTTTAGGTAAAACTCTAGTTACACACCAAACTGGTCCAGAAGGTAAGGAAGTTAAACGCTTGCTTATTGAAGAAGGATGCGATATTAAAAAGGAATATTATGTAGGTCTTGTTCTTGACCGTGCTACTTCAGCAGTTGTTATGATGGCTTCGGAAGAGGGCGGAACAGAAATTGAGGAAGTTGCTGCAGAAACACCTGAGAAAATCTTCAAAGAGGTAATTGATCCAGTGGTTGGACTATCTGGATATCAAGCTCGTAGACTAGCATTTAATATCAATATTCCAGATGAGCTACTTGGAAAAGCGGTTAAGTTTATGATGGGTCTTTATCAAGCATTTGTTGAGAAGGATTGCTCAATTGCAGAAATTAATCCATTAGTTACAACTGGTGATGGTGAAGTGCTAGCTTTAGATGCCAAGTTAAATTTTGATGATAATGCATTATTCCGTCAAAAAGACGTTCAAAATTACCGCGACTTAGACGAAGAAGACGAAAAAGAAGTTGAAGCATCTAAGTATGATTTAAGCTATATTTCATTAGATGGAAATATAGGTTGTATGGTTAATGGTGCTGGTCTTGCTATGTCTACAATGGACATTATTAAGCATTATGGCGGCGATCCCGCTAACTTCCTTGATGTAGGGGGCGGCGCGACTGCGGAGAAAGTTACTGAAGCTTTTAAAATTATTTTGTCAGATCCGAATGTAAAAGGAATATTCGTTAATATTTTCGGGGGTATTATGAAATGTGACGTTATTGCTGACGGTGTCGTAGAGGCAACTAAACAAGTTGGTCTAGAAATTCCATTAGTTGTACGTTTAGAAGGTACAAACGTTGATTTAGGTAAGAAAATATTAAACGAATCAGGCTTAAATATTACTTCAGCTGACTCAATGGCTGACGGTGCTGAAAAAATCGTTTCAATGGTAAAGTAAGAGCCTAAAATTACTTGTTCAGTGCGTTTATACTGAACAGGTAAACTGCTTCTGATTGTTATGAGAAAACGTATAATGATTGCGTAGAAAGGACGGACGAAAATGAGTGTATATGTTAATAAAGATACAAAAGTAATTGTCCAAGGAATCACTGGTGGTACAGCTCGATTCCATACCAAGCAAATGCTTGAATATGGTACGAAAATCGTTGGTGGAGTAACACCTAAAAAAGGCGGTACAGAGGTTGAAGGAGTACCTGTATTTAATACAGTAAGAGATGCTGTTGATCAAACCGGAGCTAATGCATCTGTAATTTATGTTCCTGCTCCGTTTGCTGCTGATGCAATCATCGAAGCTGTGGACGCAGGACTTGATCTTGCTATCTGTATTACTGAACATATCCCGGTACTTGATATGGTTAAGGTAAAACGTTACATGCAGGGTAAAAAGACGCGTTTAGTCGGACCAAACTGTCCAGGTGTAATTACACCTGAAGAATGCAAAATTGGAATTATGCCAGGTTATATTCATAAAAAAGGTCATGTTGGAGTCGTTTCACGTTCAGGAACATTGACTTACGAGGCAGTTCATCAATTATCTGAGGCAGGGTATGGCCAATCAACAGCTGTTGGTATAGGTGGAGATCCTGTAAATGGAACGGACTTTATTGATGTATTATCAGCATTTAACGATGACCCTGAAACTGAAGCTGTTATCATGATTGGTGAAATTGGCGGTACTGCTGAAGAAGAGGCTGCTGAGTGGGTAAAAGCCAATATGAAGAAGCCAGTAGTTGGATTTATTGGAGGAGCAACTGCACCTCCTGGCAAGCGCATGGGACATGCTGGTGCAATCATCTCAGGTGGTAAAGGTACTGCAGATGAAAAAATCCGTGTAATGAACGAATGTGGTATTAAAGTAGCTGAAACCCCAGCAGTTATGGGAGAAACGATGATCAAAGCATTAAAAGAAAATAATTTACAGGATAAGTGTAAAACACATTAAATTTTTAGAGGAACCAAGGATATTTTGTCCTTGGTTCCTTATTCCAATAGAAAATTTACAAGGAAGTGGTTAGTTGGCATCATTACGGAATCGAATTATCCATTTAAATCGTTGTAGAGGCATCACTAGGCGAACCATCATGTACATGCTTACTATTGACCCCAGGCTATCTACTATATACAATCTATCCTTGTCTCAGCTTACCAGTCGGTTTGCTATTCCCCCAAACAATGCTAGACCACTTCATCATGATCTTCACGACCTTACCCTCCAAAAGGAGATTATCAGAGATCTTAACTCCTATACTATCTTGACAGTAGTTGACGAGTCATATCCAGCTGTGTTAAAAACAATAAAAGATCCTCCACTAGTCATATATACGCGTGGTGATGTGTCGATCCTGAGGCATACACCAGCTTTAAGTATTATTGGAACCAGATCACCATCAAAACATGCGTTGACTAAGATGAATCTGGTTTTACCAAAACTTATCCAGGAAGATTGGGTAATTATAAGTGGTATGGCAAAGGGGATAGACAGTTATGCTCATCAATTTGCCTTGAGATTTAATGGCAAAACCATTGCAATATTAGGTGGTGGTTTTGAACATATTTATCCCAGGCAAAACGTCGCATTGTTTGACCGAATAACTAAAGAAGGCTTAGTATTATCAGAGTACCCCCCGAATAAACCGCCAGCCCGGTTTCATTTTCCTGAAAGAAACCGGATCATAAGTGGTTTAAGCTTTGGTACCTTAGTTATAGAAGCTAAGGAACGGAGCGGTACACTTATCACAGTTGATCAGGCACTGGATCAGGGAAGAGAAGTATATGCGGTTCCTGACTCGCCAACTGTTCCTGAATCTATTGGTTGTAATAGAATGATTCAGGACGGAGCCAAATTAGTAATCAGCCCTGAAGATATAATGGAAGATTGGAGCAGGGGAAAGGAAAATTGGATTAATCAGTGGTAGGCAATTTTATGAATTTAGAAAAAAATTAGAAATAGCATGTTTGACAAATAAGAAGTATATATTTACTATTAGTGAAGATTTAAACTTAAAACTAGGGACCTCATTTTATAGGAGGATGAATGGATGTCAGATTATCTTGTAATCGTTGAATCGCCTGCTAAAGCAAAGACGATTGAACGATATTTAGGGAAAAAATATAAAGTAAAAGCTTCCATGGGTCATCTTCGTGATTTACCTAAAAGCCAAATGGGCGTTGATACAGAAGATGGATTTAAACCAAAATACATTACTATTCGCGGTAAAGGGGATGTACTAAAGTCCCTAAAGAGCGCAGCTAAAAAGGCTAAAAAAGTATATCTCGCAGCTGACCCGGACAGAGAAGGTGAAGCTATTGCATGGCATCTGGCGCATAGTCTTAATATTGATGAAACGTCAGAATGCCGAGTTGTTTTTAATGAGATTACAAAGGACGCGATTAAAGAATCATTCAAACATCCGAGATCGATTAATACTGACTTAGTGAACGCGCAGCAAGCAAGAAGAATTTTAGACCGATTAGTAGGTTATAACATAAGTCCATTACTTTGGAAAAAGGTTAAAAAAGGACTAAGTGCTGGTCGAGTTCAGTCGGTAGCAGTCAAAATGATTATGGACCGTGAAAAAGAAATCGAAAAGTTTACCCCTGAAGAGTACTGGTCAATAGAAGCTAATTTCATGAAAGATAAAGAGGTATTCGAAGGAACTTTTTATGGAATCGATAACAAGAAAAAAGAATTAAAAACCGAAGAAGAAGTTAAGGAAGTATTAAACCAATTAAAAGAAAAAAGTTTTAAAATAGACAAAGTCAATAAGCGTGAAAGAAAAAGGAATCCAGCCGTACCATTTACAACTTCCTCCATTCAACAGGAAGCTGCAAGAAAATTAAACTTCAGAGCAAAAAAAACAATGATGGTTTCACAACAACTATATGAGGGAATTGATTTAGGTAAAAAAGCTGGTGGCATTACAGGTTTAATAACCTATATGCGTACAGACTCTACTCGTATATCAGAGACTGCAAAAACAGAAGCAAAAGATTATATTGAAGAGAAACATGGCAAGGAATTTATTGGTCAATCCAAGCCGGTAAAACAAAAAGAAGGCGCTCAGGATGCACACGAAGCAATTAGACCGACATCTGTTATGCGTGACCCGAAATCCTTAAAACCACAATTATCTAACGATCAATATAAGCTTTACAAATTAATCTGGGAACGATTTGTTTCAAGTCAGATGGCACCTGCAATTATGGATACAATGACGGTACACATGATTAACAATGGTGTTGAGTTTCGGGCAACTGGATCAAAAATTAAATTCAAAGGATTCATGTCTGTTTATATTGAAGGAACAGATGATGGCAAAAATGAGGACAGTAAATATTTGCCGGATATAAAAGAGGGTATGGAAGTAACTACCAACGAAATAAATCCTAATCAGCATTTCACGCAGCCGCCTCCAAGATACACGGAAGCACGGCTAGTGCGTTCAATGGAAGAACAAGGAATAGGACGACCATCAACGTTTGCTCCAACACTTGATACGATTCAACGTAGAGGGTATGTGAGCATAGATAATAAAAGATTCATACCAACCGAACTTGGAAGTATCGTAATTGAGCTACTCCAGGAATTTTTTCCGGAAATAATCGATGTTGATTTTACGGTCAAAATGGAAGGTGAATTAGATTCAATTGAAGATGGTAAGAGTGATTGGGTAACTATACTTGATGGATTCTATTTAGGCTTTAATAAGCGTCTGGAAGTTGCAGAAAAAGAAATGGAAAAAATTGAGATCAGAGATGAGCCAGCAGGTATTGATTGCGAAAACTGTGGGCATGAAATGGTATATAAAATGGGAAGATACGGAAAATTCCTTGCTTGTTCAAATTTTCCGGAATGCAGAAATACAAAGCCAATTTTAAAAGAAATCGGTGTAAAATGTCCGAATTGCAAAGAAGGAAATGTTGTAGAGAGAAAATCAAAAAAACGTCGCATGTTTTATGGGTGTGATAGATTTCCGGAATGTGAATTTGTTTCTTGGGATAAACCAATAGCAAGACCATGTCCTAAATGCGAGTCATTATTGGTAGAAAAAAAGAGCAAAAAGGAAACACAGATTCAGTGCACAAATTGTGACTACAAAGAAAAGACTCAAAATTAAACATTCAAAATTATGAAGGACTGTTCAGTTAATGAGCAGTTCTTTTTTTATAGTTTTAGTTTTTCGCTAAAGGGGGAAGTACAAAATAGAGGAGGTAATAAAAATGACCGAAAAAAAACATTATTTTGTAACTGTTGATACAGAAGAAATAAGACAATTCTCAATCCCGGGGAATGGGGTTGAATATGAGATCGTTGCTAATCATGATGAAGTTAAAGAGGTTGAGATGTTACTTCTTGAAAAAGAAAAAAATGGCAAACAAGCTACAGATTATTTAAACAAACCATTTGATGAATGGGGCGTGGATGATGAAAGAAAGAAATATGACCAGGATTTGATTAAGCTATATCAAAAGCTTTATGAACTTGGTACTAAATCGACTAAAGAAAAAATAACTGAAATAGGGTTATTAAAATAGTTTTTTGTCAATAATATAAAAACTTCCCTTTAACAAGGTTGTAAAAACTTTTTCGAATACTTGAATAGTTACTGATTGACTATTATATTTGAAGAAGTTATAATTACGAATTGGTAAGGCTAATATACTTGACAGTGATTTTAATCAGGAATCTTTCGTTGATCAGTGACAATGTAAGTTCTGAAGGAGTTTCAAGAATTGGTTTTCAAATTTTTAAAAGTTAAAAAAACTTGCATCAATTCAGAATTTTGTTATAATTTTGTGTATTCCGTTGCTTTATAATTTGGAATGTGGTATGATTTATTCGCTGATAAATGGGGTGACAAATTTGTACCAATTAGAGGATTATAGCAAAGCATTCATGGAGTATTTGCAAATTGAAAAAAACGCATCTCCATATACTGTAAAATATTATCTGAATGATCTGGAAACTTATCATCGGTTTCTAAAAAGTGAAGCAATTAAAAATCTGTCTGAGGTAGATCAGCGCACAGTTCGTGTTCTTTTAAATTCATTATATGAAAGAAAGTTAAGCAGGCGAACTGTTTCGAGATTGATCTCTAGCTTACGCAGTTTTTATCGTTTTTTAGAACGAGAAAATAAGGTAACAAACAACCCTTTTTTACAGATTACTTTGCCAAAAGCAACTAAACCTATTCCAGGTTTTTTATATCGTGAAGAGTTGGAGAAGTTGTTCGAAGTAAATGATATGAATGATCCATTAGGTCAGCGTAATCAAGCATTGCTAGAAACGTTTTATGCTACTGGAATACGGGTTAGTGAGTGTGAAGGCCTATCAATCCAAGATATAGACTATACAATTGGAACGATGCTTATACTTGGTAAAGGAAGAAAAGAACGCTACGTACCTTTTGGGCGTTTTGCTGAGATTGCACTTGAAACCTATATGAATGAAGGTAGAAAAACACTGCTTAAAAAGTCAAATGCACCAACAGATGCAGTATTTTTAAATTCGAAGGGCACACCTTTAACAGCTAGAGGAATGAGACTTATTTTGAATAAAATGGTTGAAAAAGCATCATTGACTATTCATGTTCACCCACATAAATTACGTCATACATTCGCAACACATATGCTTGATGAAGGTGCTGACCTAAGAACTGTTCAAGAATTGTTAGGTCATGAAAGCTTATCGTCTACACAAATATATACACATGTAACGAAAAATCAGTTGCGAAATGTGTATATGAAGGCTCATCCAAGGGCCAATAATTGATTATGAGGTGATGCAGGTGTCAAATCAGATGCATGCAACAACTATTTTTGCAATTGCGCACAATGGTCAATGCGCAATGAGTGGAGATGGCCAGGTTACTCTAGGAAACGCAGTTGTTATGAAACATAAGGCTCGTAAAGTACGTACATTGTTTAATGGGCAAGTGTTAGCTGGCTTTGCTGGTTCAGTAGCAGATGCATTTACTCTCTTTGAAAAGTTTGAAAGCAAGCTTGAAACCTATAATGGTAATTTGGCTAGAGCGGCAGTTGAACTTGCTAAAGAGTGGAGAAGTGATAAGGTCTTACGAAAACTAGAAGCTATGCTTATCGTCATGAACAAGGAAAACATGTTTCTTGTATCTGGTACTGGAGAAGTTATTGAGCCTGACGATGGTATTCTAGCTATAGGTTCAGGTGGTAACTATGCATTAAGCGCCGGACGTTCATTGGTAAGGTTTGCAGATAACCTGACTGCTAAAGAAATCGCCCACGCGGCTCTTACAATTGCTGGTGAAATCTGTGTTTTCACAAACGATCAGATTACACTGGAAGTACTAGAGTGATAAGGAGGTCTAAACCTATGGGGAATGATTACACTCCAAAGCAGATAGTAGAACAACTTGATCAGTACATAATTGGTCAGCATCAAGCCAAAAAATCTGTTGCTGTAGCTTTGCGGAATCGTTACCGCCGTATGAAGTTAGATGATTCTATTAAGGACGAAATTGTACCTAAGAATATTTTAATGATCGGTCCAACAGGTGTCGGTAAAACCGAAATAGCTAGAAGGTTAGCGAAACTGGTTGGGGCACCTTTTGTAAAAATTGAGGCCACAAAATTTACTGAGGTTGGTTATGTTGGTCGTGATGTAGAATCAATGGTACGTGATTTAGTTGAAATGTCGATTAGAATGGTTAAAGAAGAAAAGATGAATGAAGTTGAGGAAAAAGCTGTGGAAGAGGCCAACAAAAAGCTGGTATTACTGTTAGTGCCTCAAGTGAAGAAAGACACAGGCAACAAAAATCCTTTTGGAATGTTATTCTCAAATTCATCTAATGATGATGAAGATGATGAAGATGATGAAGACAATGAGGGTAATGAGGAAATCAGGAATAAGCGACAGCGGACTCAGCAGAAACTAGCGATGGGTGAGCTAGAGGATCATTTAGTACAGGTGGATATTGAAGAATCACCTCAATCGATGTTTGATATGCTGCAGGGTTCCGGGATGGAACAAATGGGTATGAATATGCAGGATGCTTTTGGACAATTCATGCCAAAGAAAAAGAAAAAGAGAAAATTACCAGTCTCAGAAGCAAGAAAGATCCTAACTTTACAAGAAGCACAAAAACTGGTCGATATGGATGAAGTAGCACAAGAAGCAATATCTCGATCAGAACAATCTGGGATAATATTTGTTGATGAAATTGATAAAGTTGCTGGCAAACAGGAGAATTCAGCAAATGTTTCCAGAGAAGGTGTCCAGCGTGATATTTTGCCTATTGTAGAAGGATCAACTGTTGTGACAAAACATGGTTCAGTAAAAACAGATCATATGTTATTTATCGCAGCAGGGGCTTTTCATATGGCAAAACCATCGGATTTAATTCCGGAGTTACAGGGTAGATTTCCAATAAGAGTTGAACTCGAAAAATTAACAGTAAATGATTTCAAGCGGATTTTACTTGAACCATCAAACGCCTTACTGAAGCAGTACCAGGCAATGATTAAGACTGAGGGTATAAATGTAGTCTTTACCGACGAAGCTGTAGATAAAATAGCTGAAATAGCTTTTGAAGTAAATCAAGAAACAGATAACATTGGTGCACGTCGCTTACACACTATATTAGAGAAGTTGTTAGAAGATTTATCATATGAGGCTCCAGATATTACGATGGATAAAATTGAAATCACGTCGGAGTATGTTGATAAAAAACTAAGTTCTATTGTAAAGAATAGGGATTTAAGCCAATTTATACTATAAATTAAAATAATGAAATGGAGGATTATTATGGAACTTTTAAATCGCGCAAGAAAAATTAATGCTATGTTACAAAAAGCAACGGGGAAATCGGTGGACTTTAATGAGATGTCTGCTTCACTTAGGGATGTTATTAAAGGGAATGTGTTTATCTTAAGTCGCCGCGGTAAACTTTTAGGTTTTGCAATTAATCAGGAGATTGAAAATGATCGTATGAAGTCAATGTTAGAGGACAGACAGTTTCCGGAAGAATATACACAAGGGTTGTTCTCAATTTATGAAACAACTCCCAACTTGGATATCAATAGTTCATTTACGGCATTCCCAGTTGAAAACCGTGAGTTGTTCCAAAACGGATTAACTACGATAGTGCCAATTATTGGCGGTGGAGATCGTCTTGGTACACTAATATTAAGTAGATTGGAAGAAAGTTTCAGTGATGATGATTTACTTCTAGCTGAATACGGTGCAACAGTTGTTGGAATGGAAATTCTACATGAAAAAACAGAAGAAATAGAAGTAGAAGCACGCAGCAAAGCTGTCGTTCAAATGGCAATTAGCTCTCTTTCGTACAGCGAACTTGAAGCAATTGATCATATTTTTGAAGAGTTAAACGGTAACGAAGGTTTACTAGTAGCAAGTAAGATTGCAGATCGTGTTGGTATAACACGTTCAGTTATAGTAAATGCATTGCGTAAACTTGAAAGTGCAGGCGTTATCGAGTCTCGTTCGTTAGGTATGAAAGGAACTTATATTAAGGTTCTTAATAATAAATTCTTAGTTGAGCTTGAAAAACTTCGCTCTAGATAAGCTTAGAATTTGTTACCCAACAATCTTCAATTTTATATAATAATTAAGTTAAAAAAAGGAATCAAACTGGTAAACAATACCAGTTTGATTCCTTTTTTATTTTAAATATCTGAAAAAACAGGTATAAAGTCCTGATTAATATTAACTATTTTATATTCCCAAGTCGCAATATGTCGAAATTACATAGACAATACTTCTACTATAATTTACAATGTTCGTAAGTGTTAAGCAAATTATGACTGTCAAAAAAAAATAGTCTTTGCTGAATTAGGAGGGGTCATGTGGGTTTATTCGGAGGAACGATTAATAGTCTAGAGAATTCCTTAGATTATTCATCGGCTAAAAATAGAATTATTTCAAGTAATATCGCAAATATTGATACACCTAATTATCAAAGTAAAGAAGTTAACTTTAAAAACGTGTTAAACAGTGCTATGACATCAACGTTTGATGCAAAAAAAACAAATCCAAAACACCTATCCTTTTCAAATGAATCCTCTAATACTTCATATCAAATAAGAGATTCAAAAGATACTATGTATAATCATAATGGAAATAATGTTGATGTAGATAAGGAAATGGCAGAGTTGGCAAAGAATCAAATCTATTACCAAGGATTAGTGGACAGACTAGCTGGAAAGTTTAGCAGTCTACAAACAGTAATTAGAGGAGGGCGTTAAAATGTCAATTTTTGGTGCATTAAATACTAGTGCGAGTGCACTCACCGCACAAAGATTGCGAATGGACGTAGTGTCTTCGAATATTGCAAATGCGCAAACAACAAGGGCTACTGTAAACGAGAACGGCGAAGTGGAACCATATAGAAGAAAAATGGTTGCGTTAGAGCCTGCACAAGGAAGTTTTAAATCCTTTCTACATAAAGCTAGTAACTCTACTAATAGTGCTGGAGTTCAAGTTTCACAAATAGTAGAAGATGAATCACCGTTTAAATTGGTTTATAATCCAGACCATCCGGATGCAAACCCTGAAGGTTATGTACAACTGCCAAATGTTGATCCATTAAAGGAAATGGTAGATTTAATGAGTGCAACTAGATCTTATGAAGCAAATGTAACAGCCTTAAATGCTACAAAAGGCATGTTGTTAAAAGCATTAGAAATCGGAAAATAGTATAAAGAGGTGAACTATCATGTCACAGTTTATAGATGGAATATCAAAATCAATTATGCCAGTAAATCAAACCACAAACCAAATATCCCCTGGTGATGCACAGGCGAATTTTGCAGATACCTTAAAAACAGCTATAAGTAGTGTAAATAAGTCACAAGTAGTATCTAACCAAAAGACTGAAGCTTTCGCACGAGGCGATGTTGAAAATCTTCATGACGTAATGATTGCTGCGCAAAAAGCCAGTATAACACTGGAAACTTCCGTACAAGTTCAGCGCAAAGTTATTGATGCTTACAATGAAATCATGCGTATGCAGGTCTAATTTTGTTAGCAGGTCCTAATATATACTATTATTTTTTACTTGAAATTTGGCGGGGGAATATATGAAAGAAAAAATACTGAAATGGAAAGATTCAGCTAAATCCTTTTGGATAAACCGGTCGAAAAGTCAAAAAGGAATCTTTTTGGGATCGATTGCAATTATTGTTTTTCTCATTATAGGAATAGCACTTTTCTCAAATAAATCAAATTTAGTCCCGTTGTATAACAATTTGTCTCTACAGGAAGTCGGGCAAATTAAAACGGAGTTAGATTCTAGAGGTATTCAATACGCTCTAGAAGATGGCGGTACAACGATAATGGTACCTGAAACAGATGTAAATGGTTTATTAGTAGATTTAGCTGGGCAAGGGATCCCTAATAGTGGAAACATCGATTACTCGTTTTTTAGTCAAAACGCTTCATGGGGGATAACAGACAATGAATTCAGCATGATTAAGCTAGATGCCATGCAAACAGAATTAGCTAATTTAATTAAAGGGATTAAAGGTATTGAAGATGCTAAAGTTATGATCAATATGCCTAAAGACCCTGTTTTTGTTAGTGATTCAGGGCAACTTGCAAGTGCCTCAATTGTTGTCGAGACCCAGCCAGGCTATGAGTTTCAAGGAAACCAGATAGAGACTTTATATCATTTGATATCAAAAGCAGTTCCAAAACTATCACCTGAGAATATTGTTATTATGAATCAATACTTTGAATACTTTGACCAAAACGCACAGAATACTGGCAATAACCAGGATGTTTATACATATCAGCAGTCCGTAAAGGAAGATATTGAGCGCGACATCAGAAGAAGATTGCAACAAATGCTAGGCGCTATGGTAGGACCAGAGAATGTCATCGTTTCAGTGACTTCAGACATCGATTTCACTAAAGAAAACCGTGTAGAAGAAATTGTTGAACCAGTTAACCTTGAAACAATGGAAGGTTTACCAGTCAGTATTGAAACAATCCATGAAACATATTCGGGTTACCCGGGTATGGGCGGAGTAGTTGGCACAGGTGATGAAGATATACCTGGATACCAAGCAGTCGAAGGTGAAGGCGGAGAATACGAGTTAGTAAAAGAAACGATTAACAATGAATATAATAAGATAAGAAAAGAGATTGTCGAAAGCCCATATAATATTAGAGATTTAGGAATACAAGTAGCAGTTAATAATGTTAAGAGTCGTAATGGTGAGGAAATACAATACTTATCAGAACCCGATATTACTGCTGTAGAAGAAGGGATATCCTCAATTCTTAACTCGATGGTAACGACTTCAATTGATGCGGAATATGGTGAAGTCCAACCTGAGGATAAGGTATCTATTGTTTTCCAGGAATTTAGCGAAAGTACAAAATTACCTGATAACAAGTTACCAGTGATACCTTTGTGGATGTATATTGCTGGTGGAATATTACTGCTGATCATTATTGTTTTAGTGGTGATGTTGTTACGCAATAGAAAAGATAAAGAAGAAAGAGTAGTAGAGGAATCTGAAACAGTGGCACAGGAATCCAAAGAACTACCAGAAATGAATCAAGAAAAGGATTCGGAATCAGTTATTCGTAGAAAACAACTTGAAAAGATGGCAAATGACAAGCCGGAAGAATTTGCTAAATTATTACGCAGCTGGATTTCAGAGGACTAGGAGGGATTAATAATGGCACGCACAAAACAAGAATTAACCGGGAAGCAAAGAGCAGCAATATTATTAATTTCTCTAGGGCCAGATGTATCTGCACAGGTTTACAAGCACTTATCAGAAGAAGAAATTGAAAAACTCAGTTTGGAAATTTCTTCTGTAAAGAAGGTCGAATCAAAACTTAAAGAGGATGTTTTAGAGCAATTTCACCAAATAGCTCTTGCACAGGATTTTATTTCACAGGGTGGAATAGGCTATGCGAAGACAGTTCTGGAAAAAGCTTTTGGCAAGCAAGAAGCGTCAAGTATCATCAACAGATTAACTTCTTCAGTCCAGGTAAGACCTTTTGATTTTGCTCGTAATGCGGACCCGCAACAGGTGCTTAATTTTATTCAAAGTGAACATCCTCAAACAATTGCCTTAGTCTTATCTTATCTTGACCCTGAACAGGCAGGAATAATACTGTCAGCATTGCCACAGGAAATGCAAGCAGATATTGCTAGGCGGATTGCCACTATGGACTCGACTTCACCCGAAATAATTAGTCAGGTAGAACAGGTGTTAGAAAGGAATATATCTACTTCGTTAACTGAGGATTATACGCAAACTGGTGGCCTTCAATCTGTTGTTGAAGTATTAAATGGTGTTGATAGAAGTACAGAGAGAACTATATTGGATGCACTGGAGATACAGGATCCTGAGTTAGCTGATGAAATTAAAAAACGTATGTTTGTCTTTGAAGATATTATTATTTTAGACAATCGTGCTATACAACGAATTATACGTGAGGTGGAGAACGAAGACTTAAGGTTATCACTTAAAGTATCAAGTGATGAAGTTAAGGACCTTGTCTTTAAAAACATGTCACAACGAATGGCTGATACGTTTAAAGATGAAATGGAATACATGGGTCCAGTACGCCTGCGTGACGTAGAAGAGGCACAATCCAGAATTGTAGCCGTCATCCGCCGTTTGGAAGAAGTTGGAGAGATCGTTATCGCACGAGGTGGAGGTGACGATATAATTGTCTAACAACAACCTGAACGATATTTATAAACAGAAACAAATTAAGATTAAACCAGTAGAATTATATAAAAAAGAACCTGTGTCTATATCACCAACTGAATCAATTGATGAACAATTAAGAGCAAAAGAACAAGAATTACAAGAGTTAAACAAAAAGTCGGTTCAAATTAAGCAGGAAATTGAAGCGCAATTAGCAAAAACGCAGGAAAAGATTAAGGTTGAAAAGGAAAAATGGGATGAGGAAAAAAGACAACTTGTAGAAGAAACGAAAAAACAAGCAAGTGAAGAAGGTTTTCTATCTGGAAAGCAGGAAAGTTTGAATTATTATGCTGAACTACTTAATAAGGCAACAGAAATCGTTGACTCTGCGAGTGATGATTACCATGCAACAATAGAAAGCAGCGAGGAAACAATATTAAAACTTGCAGTTGATTCAGCAGAGAAAATTCTACTCAGCGAGCTTGACCACAAGCCGGAAAAATTCATGCACATTATTAAAGCAGCAATTAAGGGTATCAAGGAACAATCAATCGTTTCGATTTACGTACATCCTGACAATTATAGATTAGTGTTAAGTCAAAAAGACGAACTAAGCAGATTGCTAGAATCAGATTCTAAGCTTTCTATATATGTCAAAGACGATGTAACGGTAAACAGTTGTCTGATCGAGCATCCTTTTGGTCAAATAGATGCTAGTATAGACATTCAATTAAAGCAGCTACGTGCAATTCTACATGAAGTCTACATGGAGAACAGGTAAATGGAAGTAGAAAAGTATTTAGAAGCAATTGACCATGCAAATACATATAAAAAGTTTGGAAAAGTGTTGCGTGTTGTAGGGTTAATGATTGAATCCCGTGGTCCAGAAGCTAATATAGGAGAGGTTTGTTATATCCATAGTGCTTTAATGAGTAAAAAACCAATACTAGCAGAGGTTGTTGGATTTCATAACGAGAAAATAGTTCTCATGCCATATTCCGCTGTAACTGAACTAGGCCCTGGTTGCTTAGTGGAATCAACCGGTAAACCATTAACAATAAAAATTGGTCGGGGCTTAATAGGAAAGGTGGTTGATTCTATTGGTAAACCGTTGGATGAAACGAAACTACCAAAAGGATTATCAAATTTCACAACTGAACAAATGCCTCCAAACCCGTTATCAAGACCAAGAATCACAGAAGCAATTCAAGTAGGCGTTAAAGCGATTGATACACTACTTACGGTAGGTAAAGGACAAAGGGTTGGCATATTTGCTGGAAGTGGCGTTGGGAAAAGCACCCTGCTCGGGATGATTGCCAGAAACAGTGATGCTGATATCAATGTGATTGCATTGATAGGAGAAAGAGGAAGAGAAGTAAGAGAGTTTATAGAGAAAGACCTAGGAGAAGAAGGATTAAAAAAGTCCATTGTAATAGTAGCAACTTCTGATCAGCCTGCACTCATGAGAATTAAGGGAGCATATACCGCAACAGCAATCAGTGAGTACTTTAGGGATTTAGGCTATCATGTCAATTTAATGATGGATTCGGTTACTAGAGTTGCTATGGCACAACGAGAGGTAGGGTTAGCAACTGGTGAGCCCCCTACAACCAAGGGTTATACACCTTCAGTATTCGCTGTTCTACCTAAATTACTGGAAAGAACAGGTACTAGTGCAGACGGAACGATAACAGCCTTTTACACAGTTTTAGTAGACGGTGATGATATGAATGAACCGATAGCCGATACAGTGAGAGGAATACTTGATGGGCACTTTGTTCTTGATAGAAAGTTAGCCGAACAAGGACAATTTCCAGCAATTAATATATTGAAATCCATCAGCAGGGTAATGACACAAATAGCAGACAAAGACCATCTTGAAACTGCTCAACAAATCCGCTCGCTACTTGCAATATATGAAGAAAATAGTGAACTAATACAAATAGGAGCCTATAAACGTGGGACCAATCAGGAAATAGACCGCGCAATTGCATTTCATCCTAAAATACAGAAATTTTTGAAACAGGACATTTTAGAGCATCTATCTATAAATGATTCAATTAAAAATATGAAAGCAATTCTTTCAGGAGGGATTAGTTAATGGGCGAAATTCTAGCTTTATCAAAAATACTCAATATACGAGAAAGAGAAAAGAATGATGCCCAGAAAATCTATCGCCAATCAATTGAATATTTTGAAGGGGTTGCCACTCAGCTTTACAATTTGCTTAAAAGAAAAGAAGAAGCAGAGGGCATACAGGAAAAGTACTTACAAAATACTATTCCTATCGACAAAATTAGAGAACAACTAATCTATATTGAAAATTTAAGTAAGCAAATTACTCAACTTCAAAAAGAAGTGCAATCTGCAAGAAGTGAAATGGAGTCAAAGCAGGAAAAACTAAGTGAAGCACATGTCGAGGTTAAGAAATTCGAAAAGATTATAACGTTCCGACAAAATGAACAAGAAGAAATCATTAAGAAAAACGAGAAGCTGATGATGGACGAAATATCAGTTCAGCAATACTTAAATCAAAAAAACAGGTGAATGCAGTGACTAAGAATTCTGATAATAAAATTAAAACTAAATCAAACCCAATCCTTTGGTTTCTTTTCGCAATAATTGTTCCTTTGGTAGTTGCTGTAACAATTATTGGTATAATTTTTTCGGTGGCCGGTTTTAATGTTATCGATTGGGTAAAGACCACCGGTAACAGTATTCCAGTTGTTTCTTCAGTTATAGATACAGAAGAGGAAAAAACCCAGCAACGAACTAAGGATGACTATAAAGACAAGATTAATAAAAAAGATGAAAAAATAAATGAACTTAAAAAAGAAGTTGGAACCCTTGAAGGCACGGTTGAACGCCTAGAACAGGAAATAATAAAGTTAGAGAGTGCTGATTCACCAAAATTGATTGATGAAACCGCAGAGGAAAGTTCTAATGAGAACGAAAAGAACAGTCAATTAAAGTCCTTAATTGCATCTTTTGAAAAAATCGACCCAGAAAAAACAGCACTAATTTTAAAAGATCTAGAAGAGGGAATTGTAATAGCTATATTAAAAGGATTACCTGAAGATATACGTGCGGCAATTTTTGAAGAAATGGAACCAGAACAAGCCGCTCAGTATACTAAAGCCTATCTAAATAGCAGAAGTTAAACTTTTAATAATTGAAGGGAGGTGAAAAGATGAATACGACTGGTGTACAAGTACAAATGCCGCTTCAGGGAAAAACAATTGCACGGGAAAAGATACCTAGTGAACTTTCTGGTGTATTTAAAAATTTACTTTCAAATATAAAACTGCCTGTAGCAACAGAAGCTAAACTGGTTGAAACAAAAGTGCCGATTGAACAGAAGAACCATGAAGACCCTCTGCAAGGATTGCTCGACAGCCTTCCGGAAGAATTAAAAGCAAAGCTCGTAACATTGTTAAATGACAAAACAGAAATTAAAGAAATTCATCAAGCAATAGAAGGTATGAATTTGCCAGAGAAATTACTTGAACAATTAAAGGAATTACTTCAGCCAATTAAAATTAATACCAAATTAAGCCCAGTACAATCTGATGTTGATATGGCGACAATTATACTGAATGTTAATCCGACCACTACTCAGCCAAGCCAAAAAGAGATCATACTACAACTTGAAGAAGTAAGTAAAAAAGCAGAGTTGCTGCTGTCTGGCATTGCTGATTCAAAAAGCACAAAAAAACTTGCAGCAGAAATTCAAAAGCTTTTGGAACGATGGACAAGTTTAGACAAAAAGTTGTCTGGTTCCAATGAATTAAAGACGCAAATTGGAAGCCAAGCAACTTCAAATGCGTCAAAAGCACAAAATGTTTGGCATGAGTTAATTAACACATATCAAAAAAGGAATCAACTTGTCACATCACAGCAATATAATTCAAGTGCAAAAGTAACGAGTGGTGATGTAGCAAAATGGATTGACAACGCACTCACAAAAACTACTGGAGCTGATTCTTCCATAGTGACACAAGCTAACTTGACATCAATGCCTGCAACTAAGGTGGAGCAATATGTTATTCACTTAAATCAGTCACAGACTAACCAAAGTAAGGGGCAACAGTTGGTAGAAAAATTTCAAAAGGTTGTTCAATCGAGTAAATTTCTTACAATGAACAACGGTTCGACACAATTATCTCTGTCTTTGCGACCAGCAAATCTTGGAGAAATGATGGTTAAGCTTACTCAGATCAATGGTGAAATGACAGTGAAAATCATTGTGGCATCTGCCGCTGCTCGCGATATGCTGGAGTCTAATATGCAACAGCTTAAGCATATGTTTTCGCCACAACAAGTTGTAATTGAAAAGCAGGATATCCATACAAACCAGACACAAAGTATGCAACAGAACAAAGACCAGCAAGCGATGAATAAAGAGAACCAAAGCCAATCCGAACAATCTGAAAGCGATGAACAAAAACAATCAAATGATGATTTTGAAAAACAATTTCACGAAATACTAATGAATGAGAAAGTGTAGGTGATTGATTTGGCAAGAATTGATCCATCTTATTATTTACAAAACCAGCCTACATCAAGACAACCCAGTCCAGAATTAGGTAAAGACGAATTTTTGCAGATATTAATGACACAACTGCAAAACCAGGACCCTACTAAACCAATGGATGATCGTGAATTTATTTCGCAGATGGCTACATTTTCATCGTTAGAACAAATGACGAACATGTCGCAATCAATTGATACATTGGTACAAAGCCAAATGGTTTCTCCAGTTATTAAGTATAGTCATATGATTGGTAAAGATGTATCTTATCAAAATTATGATGAAGAAACCGGGAAAAAATTAGACATTGGATCTAGTAAAGTAATTGCAGTTAGTCAGCAAGAGGGTTGGGCAGTACTAGAATTAGAAAATGGTAAAAAGGTATATGCCGATGCCATTTTGGAAATTAGAGACCCGAGTGCAAGTGTAAATGAAAACACTGAATCTACGGTAGAGGGACCGGTTAAGACAGAAGGAAGTGAATAATTATGGATCATCGCATCCTTCAAACACAATCACATGCCTTGCAATTTCCGAATACACGAAAGCCTGTATTACAACAACAAGAAACATCGAACAATTTCAAAGATATGCTTATAGATGCTCAGTTAGTAAAGGTTAGCAAACATGCAAAAGAACGTTTGCAGGAAAGAAATATAACGATTAACGATAAGCAATGGCAATTAATCACAGAAAAAATGGTCGAGGCAAAAAATAAAGGCATTACAGATTCACTAGTTGTAACAGATAATGCAGCACTTCTTGTAAGTACAAAAAACCATACAGTAGTTACAGCAATGGATCGAGAAGAAGCGACAAACAAAATTTTTACGAACATTAACGGAACCATTTTAATTAACGAATAGGCTGGACCCAAGACTTGGGAGGCCAAGAAGCTGTTGACTGATTGATACAGCTTACTACATTTAACCAATGAAGGGATGAAAAGTTATGTTGCGTTCCATGTATGCAGGTATTTCAGGTATGAAGGGGTTTCAAGCAAAACTAGATGTTATAGGTAACAATATTGCAAACGTAAATACAGTTGGATTTAAAAAAGGAAGAGTGACATTCCAGGATATGATGAGTCAAACTACTTCCGGAGCTCAAGGACCAACCGCCACTCGTGGTGGTGTCAATGCTGCGCAGGTCGGATTAGGGTCACAGTTAGGATCAATTGACAATATTCACACGCAAGGGTTTCGTCAAACAACAAATAATCCACTAGATTTAGCATTAGAGGGAGACGGAATGTTTGCACTAGAAGCAAGTGGAGAAACCATGTATACACGGGCTGGAAACTTCTATTTAGATAGTGAAGGAAGCGTTGTGAATGCAGACGGCTACTATCTATTACAGCAAGACGGAACATCACATATAGAAATTCCGGATGATGCACAAAGCTTTAGCATTCAGACTAACGGAACAGTAAATTATATTGATGCTACTGGTGCAACACAAACGGCTGGGCAGATTGGGGTAGCAAATTTTTCCAACCCAGCCGGTCTACAAAAAGCTGGTAGTAACCTATTTCTAAATTCAGAAAACGCTGGTTTAGCTGCTGCATTGCGTGTACCTGAATCGGCTGGTACTGCTTCCATCATCAGTGGTTCCCTTGAAATGTCAAACGTAGACTTGGCAGAGGAATTCACGGAAATGATCACTGCACAGCGTGGATTTCAGGCAAACACAAGAATTATTACAACTTCTGATGAGATACTACAGGAGCTTGTTAATCTAAAACGATAGATGAGGAGGTAGGGGATGTTGCGGTGTAGGATACTACTCGCACATCCCCCCACCATATTATGATTCAATTAACACGATTAAACGATGATTTATTTACGTTGAACGCTATCATGATTGAGCAGATACAATCCCATCCGGATACAACAATTACACTGATAAACGGTAAGAAAATTGTTGTGAAGGAACCTGAAAACGAGGTTACTAGTTTGGTAGCAAGTTTCTATCGTAAACTTGGAATTAGAGAATGTGTAAAAAGGGTTGGTGGTGAAAATGAGTAGCGGTTTAGTGAAAACAATGGTTACCTCACTAATCATTATTTTGCTTGGTGGCGTAGTTGCACTCGTAGTTGTACTTAATATGACTGGGGATAAACAAAAAGGTAATGCACAATCTATCGATGAGATTGTAGAACATTCCTATAAATCAACAGAAATAACGACTGATTTACAGGGTGGAAACTTTGTACGAATCCAATTTCAGATTGTAACAGGTAGTGAGGATGCAAAAGAAGAAGTGGAAAAAAGAGAGTTTCAGCTGAGAAATATTCTTATTAAAGAGCTATCTAAGATGAACGCAGAAGATTTTAAGTCTGGATTAGAAAACTTGGAAGATATTGTCAAACTCAGACTTAATGAGGTAATGACTAGTGGGAAAATTACTGATGTTGTTACTATTAATAAGATATTGCAATGACTATAAATACTCCATAATGGAGGTGAGGTTTTTACGTGGAAGAAGTATTATCACAAAACGAGATTGATGCGTTATTGTCAGCCATTTCATCTGGTGAAATGAATGCAGATGAATTAAAAAAAGAAGAAAAAGAGAAGAAAGTTCGAGTCTATGATTTTAAAAGAGCACTACGTTTTTCTAAAGATCAAGTTAGAAGTCTATCAAGGATACACGAAAATTATGCCCGCTTATTAACTACATTTTTTTCGGCACAACTTAGAACCTATGTGAACATAACTGTTGCCTCAGTGGATCAAATTCCGTATGAAGAATTTATTCGGTCTGTACCTAAGATGACTATTTTAAACATTTACAGTGTTGCTCCATTAGAGGGTCGTATACTGATGGAAGTAAATCCTAATATTGCGTATGGCATGCTTGATAGGGTTTTAGGTGGTAAAGGAAGCAGTGTGAATAAAGTTGATAATTTAACAGAAATTGAAACCATGTTAATGTCTCAACTGTTTGAGAAAGCAATTGTTAATCTCCAGGAAGCATGGTCTTCATTAGTAGAAATTGATCCAGTTTTGGAAGAATTCGAAGTAAATCCACAGTTTTTACAAATGGTCTCGCCTAATGAAACTGTTATCATTGTGTCTTTAAATACCAATATTGGTGAGACTAGTGGCTTGATTAATATTTGTATTCCACATATTGTACTGGAACCAATTATTCCTAAATTATCCGTACACTACTGGATGCAAACTTCCACCAAAAACAGAGACCCGGAAACCTACGACAAGCTTACAGAAAATATAAAACTAACGAAGGTTGAAGCAAAAGCAGTGTTAGGTGAAACAACGATTAACATTGAAGAATTCTTAGGGATGAAAAACGGTGACATTATGAATTTAAGCCAAGCTATAGATGATCCTTTAACGTTGGAAATTAATAATGAACCCAAATTTTACGTCCAACCAGGTAGACTACGGAATAAATTATCCGTACAAGTATTAGGAGAAATAGAGGGGGGAAACAGGGATGATGAGTGATGGCATGCTTTCCCAGGATGAAATTGACGCACTACTAAAAGTAGGGCAAGACGATGATGAGTTTGAAAACAAAGAAACAAACAATATAGATACATCTAATTACTTGACTAGCATCGAAGTAGACGCGCTCGGCGAAATAGGTAACATATCTTTTGGGAGCTCTGCAACTACACTATCTACTTTACTTAATCAAAAAGTTGAGATAACAACTCCAGAGGTGACTGTAATTAAACAGGAAGATGTCACAGACGAATTCACTTTTGATCATTTAAGTGTAAAAGTAGAATATGTAGATGGATTTATTGGACAAAACGTTTTTGTTATCAAGTCGGAAGATGCATCAATAATATCTGATATTATGCTTGGTGGCGATGGTACTAATCCATCAGAAGAATTAACTGACATACACGTAAGTGCTGTTCAGGAGGCAATGAATCAAATGATGGGTGCTGCTGCAACCAGCATGTCGACCATATTTAATAAAAAAATTGATATATCACCACCAACTGTAAAAAAACAACAGGCTTCTAACAATAAAAGTATTGATTTGAATGAATCAAATGACGTCTTTGTTAAAGTTTCCTTTCAATTAAAGGTAGGAACTCTAATTGACTCAAACATTATGCAGTTAATTCCAATTCCATTTGCAAATCAACTGGTTGAAGAGTTAATGAAACAATCACAACAGGAATCAAAGGAAGAACAGGCCGCTGCAGTTGAACAAGTGGAGAGAGAAAAAGCGAGTGAGCAAACTTCACAGACTCAAAAACAGGAAACAGTACAACAGTCGAGTCAGAAATTCCTTGGTAAAAATGCTGCCCAATCTTCAAACAACGTTCATCAAGCAACATTTTCTCAATTTGAACAAGTGGAACTTAGTAGTAACGAGCAACGGAACCTGGATTTACTCTTGGATATACCTTTAAAGGTTTCAGTCGAACTTGGACGTACAAAGAGAACAATAAAAGACGTACTGGATTTGTCTCCTGGCGCAATAATTGAATTAGACAAATTAGCAGGAGAACCAGTAGACATATTTGTGAACGACAAGCTAATTGCTAAAGGTGAAGTTGTAGTTATAGATGAAAACTTTGGGGTACGTCTAACAGATATCCTCAGTCAGTCTGAAAGGCTAAAGAAACTAAAATAAAACTATCAGGAGGAAAAACTAATGGGACAGCGTATATTAATTGTTGACGATGCAGCTTTTATGAGAATGATGATAAAAGATATTTTAAGTAAAAATGGATTTGATGTGGTTGGGGAAGCACAAGACGGTGCTGAAGCTATTGAAAAATATAATGAACTACAACCAGATTTGGTAACCATGGATATTACAATGCCAGAAATGGATGGTATAACTTCTTTAAAAAAAATAAAAGAAGAAAATCCGCAGGCGAAAATAATTATGTGCTCAGCAATGGGACAGCAAGCTATGGTCATTGATGCTATCCAGGCTGGGGCAAAGGACTTTATTGTTAAACCATTCCAAGCTGACCGCGTAATTGAAGCAATACAAAAGGCTTTAGACTAAAAAGCGAATGAATATGCTACTTAAAAAAATCGGGATTTGTATTTGCTTAATAAGTGCATACTTTCTGGGGTTTGGATATACCTTACAGGTTTCTGCGGCCGAACCAAATGCTAAGGAATGTTTGGAAAAAGAAGTTGATTGTAATGAGTTAAAAAATAATAGTACTGATGGAACGACAAATATTGTAGGTAAGAATGAAGACAGTTCTATCGTATTTGATTTAGTGAAAATGGTTTTTGCTTTAATACTTGTTTTAGCACTCATCTATTTATTATTAAAGTTTTTAAGTAAACGAAATAAAGTTTTTCAACAGGTTAGAGCTCTTGAAAATATAGGCGGAATTTCTGTAGGGCAAAACAAATCTATTCAAATAATACGTATTTCTAACCGAATATACATAGTTGGTGTTGGTGAAAATGTAGAATTACTACATGAGATTACAAGTGAAAAAGAAAAGGACGAATTACTAAATCTAAATCAAACAAATGAATTTCAGGCAGGTTCGTTAATTTCTTCTTTTTTCAAGCAGAAGAACAATAATGATCATTCAACAACTCAAACGAAAACCGATTTTAAAAATCTTTTTACAACAGAGCTTGATAAATTAAAAGATGGCAGAAGCAAGTTAATTAATCACCATAAACGAAAAGGTGATAAAGATGAATGAATTTGTAGATATGTTTTCCAGTTCAAACCCAGAGTCTGTTGCAACGTCTGTAAAGTTATTATTACTATTAACTGTATTGTCACTCGCACCAAGTATATTAATCTTAATGACTAGTTTTACAAGAATTATTATTGTACTATCCTTTGTTCGAACGTCTCTGGCAACACAACAAATGCCCCCGAACCAGGTACTGATTGGACTTGCTTTGTTTTTAACATTTTTCATAATGGCACCAACATTTAATGAAGTTAATGAAGAGGCACTTCAGCCTCTTTTCAATGAAGAAATAGGTTTGGACGAGGCATATGATCGTGCTAGTGCACCAATGAAGGATTTCATGGCAGCAAACACAAGACAAAAAGACTTGGCTCTATTTATGAATTATGCGGAAATGGACAAACCAGAAACAGTGCAGGATATACCCATGACCACATTAGTGCCAGCTTATGCAATTAGTGAATTGAAAACGGCTTTTCAGATGGGTTTTATGATATTCGTACCATTTTTAATAATTGATATGGCAGTTGCTAGTGTTCTAATGTCAATGGGTATGATGATGCTTCCACCTGTTATGATTTCGTTGCCATTTAAGATTTTATTATTTGTGTTAGTTGATGGCTGGTATCTTATCACCCGTTCATTACTAGAGGGATTCTAATGAATAAATACGGTAGTTTTTTAATGTATAGAGGGGATGGTTTGTATGAGTAGTGAATTTGTTTTAACACTAGCAGAAAAAGGCATTTATACGATATTACTTGTTTCTGGACCTTTATTAATACTGGCGCTGGCAATTGGGCTCTTAGTGAGTATTTTCCAGGCGACCACACAGATTCAGGAACAAACACTAGCATTCATTCCAAAAATTGTCTCTGTCTTTCTTGGATTAATTTTCTTTGGACCATGGATGTTAACAAAAATGGTCGAGTTTACAGCTGATATATATCAAAATTTAAATCAGTTTGTTGGGTAAAGCATGTTAGATATTATAAATTTAGCAAGTATACCCACATTTTTATTAATATTTGTTCGAGTAACAGCCTTTTTTGTTGCCTTACCACTTTTTTCATACAAAACTATACCGAATCATTTTAAAATAGGCTTTAGTTTTTTTCTTGCATTCATTATGTTTTACACTGTTGAATCTCCAATAATACCTATTGATGATACATTTGTTCTGTTACTTGTTAAAGAAGCGATTGTGGGATTGTTAATTGGTCTATTAGCTTATATTATACTGTCCGCAATTCAAATAGCAGGTGGTTTGATAGATTTTCAAATGGGATTTGCAATCGCAAACGTAATTGATCCACAAACAGGAGCACAAAGCCCTTTAACTGGTCAATATTTTTACATTATTGCACTTTTATTCTTATTATCGGTTAATGGGCACCATTTGTTTATAGATGGAATCTTTTTTAGTTACAATTTAATACCCATTGATGTTTTCGTACCTTTTCAAAATGAATCTTTAGTGAACTTTGTAATTGAAACCTTTAATAAAATGTTTGTTATAGCCTTTCAAATGGCTATCCCAATTGTAGGATGCTTATTTTTAGTCGATGTTGCACTTGGGATTATTGCACGAACTGTTCCTCAACTAAACGTTTTCGTGGTAGGCTTACCACTTAAAATATTTGTAAGCTTTGTTGCAATGTTGTTTTTTTTAAGCTTATATATGGTCTTGGTGAAAAGCTTGTTTGAAACAATGTTTAATGCCATGCATCATTTAATGCAGTTAATGGGAGGGGCTTAACATTCAATTAAAATTGGATCTTCAATTTTTTGCAGGTGAAAAGACAGAAAAAGCAACCCCCAAAAAAAGACAAGATTCCAGAAAAAAAGGACAGGTTGCAAAAAGCCAGGACATTAACACGGCATTCCTCTTATTTTTTTGTTTTTTACTCTTATCTGTGTTTGGAAGTAATATGGGATCAGGTCTTACGGCGCTATACAAAACAGCTTTCACTGAATATATTCACTGGGACTTAACAGAAAGTAATGTCCACCAGGTTTTTGTGGAAGGAACCATTGAAACTGCAAAAATCATTGCACCAATAATGGGGATCGCTATCGTCGCTGGATTGGTATCGAATTTTACACAAATTGGTTTCTTATTTACAACAGAACCACTGAAAATAGATTTGAAAAAGTTAGACCCAATCCAGGGTGCAAAAAGAATATTTTCTGCCCGTGCATTAGTTGAGTTAGCAAAATCTTTATTTAAAATTGTTTTTATGGGTCTTATAACGTTTGGGCTTATATGGTTTTATAAAGACGACATGATGATGATCTCGTTTAAAACTGCTGAAAGTGCTTTATCCTTTTTCGGTCAAATTACTATTATAATGGGGATTGCAGCAGCGCTTACGTTATTATTTATTGCAGTATTTGACTATGCTTATCAAAAGTTTGATTTCGAGAAAAATATAAAAATGTCAAAGAATGATATCAAAGATGAGCACAAAAATATGGAGGGTGACCCCTTAATAAAATCAAAAATCAAGGAGAAGCAAAGGCAAATGGCAGCCAGGAGGATGATGAGTGAGGTTCCGACGGCTGACGTGGTTATTACAAACCCAACTCATTTTGCGATTGCAATTAAATATGATGAAGCGAAAGCAAGCGCTCCATTCGTAGTAGCAAAAGGAATGGACCATACCGCACTTCGAATCAAAGAAATTGCAAAAAAAAATCATGTTATGACTGTCGAAAATAGACAATTAGCACGAGCGCTATACAGTGCAATTGACATTGGTAATAGTATACCAGAAGAATATTTTCAGGCTGTTGCCGAGGTTTTAGCTTATGTCTATCGATTAGAGAAGAAAGTATAGGTAGGGGGGAAATCCATGAAGGCACGAGATTTATCGGTTTTATTAGGCGTAATTTTAATCATTACAATGCTTGTCGTCCCACTACCGGGATGGCTATTGAGTATTCTAATTTTATGCAACATTATTCTAGCTCTTATTGTTATTTTAGTATCAATGAATACACAGGAAGCATTACAATTCTCTATATTTCCATCCCTATTGTTATTATTAACTCTCTTTCGATTAGCATTAAACGTCTCGACGACCAGATCAATTCTTTCTGACGGTGATGCTGGAGGCGTTGTGGAAACATTCGGTTCATTTGTAATTGGTGGCAACCCCTTGGTGGGTTTTGTTGTATTTATCATACTTGTTATTATTCAGTTTTTAGTTATCACAAAAGGTGCAGAACGTGTTTCTGAAGTTGCAGCTAGATTTTCCTTAGATGCAATGCCAGGAAAACAAATGAGTATAGATGCTGACCTAAATGCCGGTTTAATTTCCGAACATCAAGCTAAAGAGCGCAGGGAAAAAGTAGAAAATGAAGCTGATTTTCACGGTGCGATGGATGGAGCGAGTAAGTTCGTAAAAGGAGATGCAATCGCAGGGATTATTATCGTACTCATTAATATTGTGTTTGGAATAATCATTGGTATGCTTCAAATGGAGATGTCGTTTCAGGAATCACTGGATACATTTATGCGCCTAACGATTGGTGATGGGTTAGTAAGTCAAATACCTGCACTATTGATTGCAACTGCTACAGGTATAATTGTTACACGTGCTTCCTCAAAAGGGAATTTGGGTACTGATGTTACCGGTCAGTTACTGCAATATCCTAAACTTTTATTCATTGCGGCAGGAGCTATTTTTCTACTAGGATTGACTCCAATTAACTTTTTATTAACCACATCGTTGGCAGCGTTGTTGGCATTAAGTGGCTATATGTTACTAAAACAAGCAGAAAAAGTTGAAGAACCAGATATTGAGGAAGAGGAACAGTCAGAAAGTTCTGCAATGAAATCCCCCGAAAATGTAGTGAATCTATTAAACATGGATCCAATCGAATTTGAATTTGGATATGCACTGATACCATTAGTTGATGCGAGTCAAGGTGGTGACCTACTTGATAGAGTTATTATGATCCGGAGACAGTTAGCTATTGAACTTGGTGTTGTGATTCCGGTTGTTCGTATACGCGACAATATTCAGCTTAACCCTAACGAGTATCGATTGAAAATTAAAGGAAATGAAGTTGCTTTCGGAGAGCTCTTGCTTGACCACTTTTTAGCTATGACCCCTGGTTTGGACGACGACGACCTGGAGGGAATTGACACAAAGGAACCTGCATTCGGTCTTCCTGCAAAATGGATAAGTGAAGAAGTGAAGGATGAGGCTGAGCTGTCAGGTTACACTGTTGTTGATCCCCCATCAGTTGTGTCAACACACATAACAGAGGTAATAAAGAAACATGCACATACTTTATTGGGTCGACAGGAAACGAAACAATTGATTGATCACTTAAAGGAAAGCTATCCAATTCTAGTTGAAGAGGTAACACCAGAGCCGTTGTCATTTGGAGAAGTACAAAAAGTGTTGGCCAAATTATTAAGAGAAAATGTTTCTATCCGCAACTTACCAATTATCTTTGAAACGTTAGCTGACTTTGCAAAAATGACAAATGATACAGATTTGTTAGCAGAGTATGCCAGACAATCATTATCACAGCAAATCACCAAGCAATATGTACATGACGACATGTCGTTGAAAGTTATTACTGTTTCTGGGGCTGTCGAGAAAATGATAGCCGAGAATATCCAGCAAACAGAACATGGAAACTATTTATCTCTCGATCCAGATTCACAGCAGCTAATTATAAAAACAGTAAGTGAAGAGGTAGAAAGAATAGCATTGCAGGAAGATACTGCAATATTATTGTGCTCACCTGCAGTACGAATGTATCTAAAACAATTAGTTGAGCGGTTTTTACCTCAAGTTGTTGTATTGTCATACAATGAGCTTGAACCAAGTGTCCAAGTACAAAGTGTAGGGGTGGTGAATGTAGCATGAGAGTAAAAAAATATGTAGCGGCAACTATGCCGGAAGCTATGCATCAAATTCGCAAGGAACTTGGTGTCGATGCGGTAATACTAAATTCAAAAGAAGTTAGAAACGGAAAACTTTTTGGTTTATTTAAAAAAAGAAACATCGAAGTGATTGCAGCGCTTGATCCAGAGCCGAAAATGCCAAAGCCAAAAGTGAAGAATGAATTACCTGACATAAATATAGATAAAAAAACCGGAAATTCTCATGTGAAAAATGACTCCAATGTGCTTAACGAAATTAAACAACTCAAGAAATTAGTTGAGTTTCAAAATCAACAGGTCAAATCAAAGTTCAGTACACAGTACAATATTGTTTATCAACACTTAATGTCCCAGGAAGTTTCAGAATCGTTAGCGGCGGAAATTGTCAATTCTATTATTGAAAAGCATGGAGAAAACAATGATTTTGATCAACATACTATCTTTCAGGACACAATGAAAGAAATTACGAATCGTATTTCCTCCCTTTCGTTTGAAGGAATTACGTATGACAAAAAAATCATTCATTTTGTAGGGCCAACTGGAGTCGGTAAAACGACCTCGATCGCAAAAGTTGCTGCAAAAAGTATGTTAAAGGATCAGAAAAAGGTTGCATTCATTACTGCTGATACGTATAGAATCGCAGCTATCGAACAGTTAAAAACGTATGCTCAAATACTCGATGTACCTTTAGAGGTAGCTTATGATATTAAAGATTATAAGAATGCGGTGGAAAAGTTTTCCGATTTTGATTTGATACTTGTTGATACAGCAGGCCGAAACTTTCGTGATGAAAGATTTGTACATGAATTGAAGCAAAGCATTGATTTTAATAACGAAATTGAAACATACCTTGTGTTATCTTTAACTGCAAAACCGAATGATTTACAAAAAATTAGTGAACAGTTTAAACATATTCCTATAAAAGAGTATATCTTTACCAAAATTGATGAAACAAGACAATATGGCAGTATGCTAAACATTGCACTTGCAAACAAAACAGGAATTGCCTATATGACAAATGGTCAGGATGTACCTGATGATATCATAAAACCTAACCCTCAAAAAATTAGTGAGTATATAGTTGGTGAATACCGTGATGAATGATCAAGCAATGAGTTTACGCCGCAAGCTGCAGCAAGTAAACGATCCAAGGCAAGCAAAAACAATCTCGATTGTAAGTGGTAAGGGAGGAGTGGGGAAATCTAACTTCGCTTTAAATTTTTCACTTGAACTTTTAAAAAACAACAAAAAGGTTCTGCTGTTTGATCTTGATGTAGGAATGGGTAACATTGATATTTTGGTGGGACTAAATGCCAAAAGAACTATAGTTGATATGTTTGATGAAAAGCTTGGAATTCATGACATTATTGAAAAAGGTCCTGGCAATTTGTCCTATATTGCAGCAGGTAACGGTCTTTCTAGTCTGTTCATTTTAGATAATGACAAAAAAGATTACTTTTTGGAACAGTATAATGAATTAGTGCAGTTATATGATTACATTGTTTTTGACATGGGAGCTGGTGCAACAAGAGAGGGCTTATTTTTTATTCTAGCTTCAGATGAATGTATTGTTATAACTACTCCAGAGCCTACATCTATAACAGACGCATACGGAATGATTAAACACATCGTAAACAATCAAGGAAATATGCCGATATATGTGGTAATGAATCGCTCATTCACAAAAAAAACAGGTACAAAAGCACTAGATAGATTCCAACGAATTATAAAGCAATTCCTGACTATTGAAATACAACAAATGGGAATCTTACCGGATGACAGAACTGTGTCAACGGCTGTAACCAGACAAATACCATATACACTTTTAGATAAAAATGCTCCAATTTCACAAGCAATGAAACAACTTGTATCTAATTATTCACAAACCTCATATTCAACAAAAACGCAAGAGACGACATCATTCGTACAAAGAATAAAGAGATTTTTGATCGAGAGGTGAATGAGATATGTACAAAACGCAAACGCGTGTTTTAGTAATAGATGATTCGGCATTTATGCGGAAGATGATAACCGATTTACTATCTAGTAACGAACAAATAGAAGTTGTAGGAACAGCAAGAAATGGTGAAGACGGTTTAAAAAAGATAAAAGAGTTGTCACCTCATGTTGTTACATTAGATGTAGAAATGCCTGTGATGGACGGTATTGCGACTTTGAAAAATATTATGGATACGAATCCCATTCCGGTTATTATGCTCTCAAGTATTACGAAGGAAGGATCAACTAAAACGATACAAGCTATTTCAAACGGTGCAGTTGATTTCATCCAAAAACCTTCTGGTTCTATATCACTTGATATTGACAAAATCAAGGAAGAATTAATTAAGAAGGTAATTGCTGCAGCGAATGTAAAAGTCTCAAAGCATCCAAAGAGTACAGAAGATGTAGACTTTAAAACAGCAGTTAATCAAACGTTTAAAAATTCCCATGCTCAGACTATTGTTGCAATCGGGACTTCTACAGGCGGTCCAAGAGCACTGCAACGTGTATTGACAGATTTACCAGATGACTTTACAACCCCGATTGTAATTGTTCAACATATGCCACCAGGTTTTACAAAGTCTCTTGCAGATCGATTAAATACCCTAACCAAAATACATATTAAAGAAGCAACACATGGAGAAATCATTCAAAAATCAACTGTTTATATAGCTCCTGGTGATTTTCATTTAAAGATAAGAAAAATGGGTACATCTTTTGCTGTTGAATTATCAAAAGAAGCGGAACGCAGTGGTCATCGGCCATCCGTAGATGTTTTATTTGAATCATTAGCCGAAATACCTAATGTAAACAAAATAGCAGTTCTTTTAACAGGGATGGGAAATGATGGTTCAAAAGGACTGCAACGCCTTAAGGAAAAAGATTCAAGCACGGTTGTTGTTGCAGAAAATGAAGAATCATCAATTGTATATGGAATGCCTAAGGCAGCTATAAAAACTAATACAGTTAATCATATTGTACATCTACATCAGGTCGGACATACAATTTCCAATTTAATTAAAAAACCAAGGGGGATGTAAGATGGATACAACGCAATACTTAGATGTATTTATAGATGAAAGTAATGAACACCTTGAGGCCCTATACAAACACTTGTTAGCTCTAGAAAAAAATCCTAAGGAAAAATCAATTATAGGTGAAATTTTTAGATCTGCCCATACACTTAAAGGTATGTCTGCCACAATGGGGTTTAGTGATTTGGCAAATTTAACACATCAACTGGAAAACGTTTTCGATGGTATTAGGTATGATAAAATTTCAATTAAAACGGAAACTATGGATGCTTTATTTGAAGCAGTAGATCATTTAAATGCTATGGTTGAAAATATTAGAGATGGAGGGAAAGGAGAACGTGATGTTAAGCAGATTGTTTCTATTTTAAAAAAAGTGGAACATGATGACCAGGATATCACCGATTCAGAACAGTCTTATATAGAACCGACGGAAGTAGTTAATTCACTTCAATCCATCTCAACCTTAGATGAATTTGAACTCTCTATTTTAAATGAATCAGCAGAAAGAGGATATACAAATTATGAAATTACTGTCCACTTAAGGGAAGATTGTCTTCTAAAGGGTGCGAGGGTGTTCATGATTTTTGAGGTCCTTGAAAAATTGGGTGAAGTAATTAAAGCTGATCCCCCTGTTAATGAGTTGGAAGAAGAGAATTTCGAATATTCATTCAGTGTATTATTCATATCTGAAAGCAGCAAAACAGATATAGAAGCAAATATTAACAAGGTTTCAGAAATCGAAAATGTAATTGTAAATTCATTTTCAGTCAAAGCTTATAAGGAAAAGCAGCAAATAACACCTTCCGAAATAGTTGCCGAACAAAAACAGACGAGTGCGACAGTAGAAAACAAAAGTGAACCTGCCACAAACAATAATAAAAGAACTTCTAGTAAGACAATTCGAGTTAATATTGAGCGATTAGATGTTTTAATGAATTTATTTGAAGAATTGGTAATTGATCGTGGAAGGTTAGAACAGATTTCGTCAGAGTTAAACAATAATGACTTACAGGAAACTGTTGAAAGAATGTCTCGAGTATCAAGTGATTTGCAGAGTATCATATTGACTATGCGTATGGTCCCCGTTGATCAGGTTTTCAGTCGTTTTCCAAGAATGATACGACAACTAGCACGTGATCTTGGCAAAGATGTAGACGTTGAAATTGTTGGTGCTGAAACAGAATTGGACCGTACGGTAATTGACGAAATTGGTGACCCTCTAGTTCACTTAATACGAAATGCAATGGATCACGGGATTGAAATTCCAAGTACTCGAAAAGAAAAAGGAAAGCCTGAAAAAGGAACAGTTAAATTACAGGCATACCATAGTGGGAATCATGTATTTATCGAAATTTCCGATGATGGTGCGGGCATTGATAAAGATAAGGTTTTAAACAAAGCTATTTCGAATGGGGTAATTGCTGAGGCCCAGGTAGAAACTTTAACGGAACAACAGGTTTATGAACTTATTATGGCAAGTGGTTTCTCAACAGCAGACACAATTTCGGATATATCTGGTCGTGGTGTTGGATTAGATGTCGTTAAGAACACAATAGAGTCACTCGGTGGAAGTATTACAATTGATGCAACTCTAGGACAAGGATCTACTTTCTCTGTTCAATTACCGTTGACTCTATCAATTATGTCCGTTCTGTTAGTAGAATTAAGTGAAGAGAAATATGCAATCCCATTATCATCTATTATAGAGACGGCGATAATCCATAAAGATCAAATTATGCAAGCCCATAATAAAAAAGTTATTGATTTTCGTGGGAAGGTTGTACCACTGGCATTTTTAAATGACATTTTTGATGTTGAGAATAAAAAAAATACAACTGATTCTGACTATCTATCTATCGTAATTGTAAAAAAAGGTAATAAATCAGCAGGATTAGTTGTGGATTCATTCATTGGTCAACAGGAAGTAGTGTTAAAGTCACTAGGTAACTATTTAACCAATGTTTTTGCCATTTCGGGGGCAACAATACTTGGGGATGGTCAGGTAGCTTTAATTATCGATAGTAATGCTTTAGTGAAATAGGAAGTTACATAAGGAGGAATAAAAATGGAAAACCAAACGAATTTGGATAAAAAAGTAATCGTCTTTCAGCTTAATGAAGAAGAATATGCCGTATCTGTCACACAAGTAGGTTCGATTGAACGAATGCAACCGATAACCCGGGTTCCACAAACTGCAAACTTTGTAAAAGGTGTCATCAATCTTCGTGGTGTTGTTACACCCATCATTGATCTTCGTATTCGCTTTGGAGTTGAACCAGTTGCCTTTCAGGAATCAACCAGAATAATAATTGTTTATATGAATGATCTGGAAGTTGGGTTAATCGTAGATGCTGCCAACGATGTAATAGACATACCTGAGAGTAGTATTGAACCACCTCCAGAAGTAGTAGGAACTGTTGATGTGGATTATATTGAGGGTGTAGCTAAATTAGATAATCGGTTATTAATTTTGTTGGATTTACAAAAGGTCCTATCGCAGCATGAAATGGAAGTACTACAAAACGTGGAAGGTTAGGGGAATATGGATTTTACCAATGGTTTAACTAGTGTTCAAATGGACGTTTTACGAGAAATTGGCAATATTGGTGCGGGAAATGCTGCCACTTCATTGTCAAAGCTTTTAAACAAGAAAATAGATATGCATGTGCCAGCTGTCAAAATTATCCCGTTTGACGATGTAATGGATATAATAGGTGGTCCTGAAAATTTAATTGTAGCAATCATGATCCGTGTACAGGGGAATGCACCAGGAACTGTATTTTTCCTATTAACTGCTGAAGAGGCTGAAAATCTTGTTGGTCAAATAACATCCGACCGGGAGTTTAGAATTTTTAATGCGGAACCGCCAAGCGAACTTGCTATATCAGCTCTTCAGGAAGTTGGTAATATATTAGCAGGATCTTATTTAACAGCGCTTTCCGATTTCACCTCAATTAATATGCAACCTTCTGTACCATCTTTAAGTATTGATATGGCAGGAGCAATATTGACTGCGGGGTTATTGGAGTTTTCTCAAATTATGGATTATGCCATTATCATTGATACAACTATTAATGAAACAGAATCTTCAAGCGGTGTGAATGGTAAGTTCTTTTTGCTACCGGACCCAGACTCTTTTGACCAAATATTTAAATCACTAGGAATTGACGATTATGAATGAAATACAAACTGTTATAAAAGTAGGGATAGCCGATTTAAAGTTGGTTAAGGCTCCGGACGTCGTACGTACTTCAGGATTAGGATCCTGTGTTGGGGTAGTTATTTATGATTTGCGTAAGAAGATTGGGGGATTAGCCCATGTCATGTTACCAGATTCAGCAATAGGCAAGAAGGACAATATCAATATTTATAAGTATGCTGATACAGCGATTGATAGTTTAGTAAATCAATTATATTCTTTAGGGGTCCAAAAAAAGTCTTTGCAGGCAAAATTAGCTGGAGGATCACAAATGTTTCAATTCGCCACCTCATCCAATATGATGCGGATCGGTCCTAGAAACGTGGAAGCAGTTGAAGAAAAATTGAGTGAGCACAAAATACCAATAATTTCTTCTGATGTAGGAGGAAATTGCGGGAGAACAATTGAATTTGATCCGAATTCAGGTAAACTAAAGGTACGAACCGTTCACAAGGGAGAAACTTTTATATAGGTTTCTTTTAATTCCAGACTAAGGGAGGAGCACATAATATGAATACAGATAACTCTCCTCTAGAGAAGGAGCTGTGGGACAAATGGTTGTCTGATCAAGACTCCGATTCAGCTAATGAGCTAATAAAAAACTACCTGTACCTAGTAAATTTTCATGTGGAACGAATTGCAAGTCATCTACCTAAAAATGTTAGTAAAGATGATCTGAAAAGCTTTGGATTATTGGGGTTGTACGATGCGCTTAAGAAATTTGAAACTAGTAGAGATTTGAAGTTTGACACGTATGCCTCTTTCAGAATTAGGGGAGCTATTATAGATGGACTTAGGAAAGAAGATTGGCTTCCTAGATCCATTCGTGAGAAAACAAAGAAAATTGAGCAGGTATCCCAATATTTGGAGCAAAAATATCAACGCAAACCTTCTTCTAGTGAAATTGCAAAGGAATTGAACATGACTGCATTAGAAGTTGAAACGAATACTATGGATTCCCTTTTTGCTAATGTCTTGTCAATAGAGGAGAAGCCAAAAGATGGCTTTAATGATCATAAAGAGGGTATTGGATATTCAATCACAGATAATGATACGTCGGTTTCACCTGATGGACATTTACTAACTAAAGAGATAAAAAAAGAATTAGTAACAAGTATTAAATCACTAAATGAAAATGAACAAATGGTAATTAGTCTGTTTTATAATGAAGAACTTACGTTGACTGAAATTGGACAAGTACTAGAGTTGACAACATCAAGAATCTCGCAAATACATAAAAAAGCTATTTTTAAACTAAGAAATACATTAGCTAAGATGTAGCTTTGAATACATATGGCAGATTTCCAGCATCATGCAGGTGATTTTAATTAAAGTAATATTGTTATTTCAGCAATGACAATTTTAAGTGAAGGATGTGGTTCTATTGAGTTGGAAATCGATAGAAATGCAGGTCGCACTACCACGTACACAGGATGCTGGCAAAATGCAGGAACAGATGATGAAACAGAGCCAGTATCTTCAAGATGCTTTAGCTGATAAACAACTAAAGCAAAGTGATCTGAACCGTAAGCGGGTTGCTAATTCTGAAGAAACTTCGCATATTAAAACATTTAACGATCAAAATCAGTCTAATGATGACATACAAGAACATTCTAACGGCAAACCTAAAGACAGTGGCTCACCGACGGATCAACACCCATATTTAGGAAAGAGTATAGATTTTAAAGGATAGAAGGGATTTTATGGTATCATTTTTATTAATTATCAGCTTTTTATTACACATTGTAACATTTCTTGCACTCTATCAACTGTATAAACAAGTACAGTTACCAAAACAAGAAATTCCATCTAAAGACATGATGGATCTCTTTGAAACGTATTTAGAGGATATAAAACTGGAAAATAGAAGATTAGAAGAAACATTAACAGATAAACCACAAGAAAAACAAAACGTTGAAACAGATAAGGATCTAGAAACCACTAAAAGAGTTGTGAAAAATGCAGATGAAAAGGTATATTCAACACCTGAAGTTGGAGATGATGTACTATATGAAACGTCAACGCATGCCAAAGTACTTCAAATGCATGACCAAGGCATGTCCATAGAAGAAATTGCTCGAAAAACCAATAGCGGGAAAACTGAAGTAGACTTAATTGTAAAATTGCATACAAAAAAATAGCATTAGTACTTGATAGCATGAATTACTTATGATATATTAATTGATGGTGCAAATACTATAATTGTACTTGTGAACACATATCACACACGTTTGTCGATTTATGTAAGAGGTGCCTAAGTACGTGGTCCTTATATAAAAAAGACGCAAACGGAGGAAAAAAACCAATAGGAGGAATTTATTATGTCAGTAATTTCTATGAAGCAATTACTTGAGGCTGGTGTACATTTTGGTCATCAGACTCGTCGTTGGAACCCAAAGATGAAAAAATACATCTTTACGGAGCGTAACGGCATCTACATTATCGACCTGCAAAAAACAGTTAAAAAGGTTGATGAAGCATACAAATATGTAAAAGAAATCGCAGCTAACGGCGGTACAGTTCTTTTTGTAGGAACTAAAAAGCAAGCTCAGGACTCTGTTCGTGATGAAGCAATTCGTTCAGGTATGTTCTTTGTAAACCAACGTTGGTTAGGTGGAACACTAACAAACTTTCAAACAATCCGTAAACGTATCACTCGTTTGAAAAATATCGAGCGTATGGAAGAAGATGGAACGTTTGACGTACTTCCTAAAAAAGAAGTGGTAAACTTACTAAAAGAAAAAGATCGACTAATGAAGTTTCTTGGTGGTATTAAGGAAATGAAAAGAATTCCGGACGCAATGTTCGTGATTGATCCACGCAAAGAACGCATTGCGATCGCTGAAGCACATAAATTAAACATTCCAATCATCGGTATTGTAGATACAAACTGTGATCCAGATGAAATTGATTATGTTATCCCAGCAAATGACGATGCAATTCGTGCAGTAAAACTTTTAACTTCTAAAATGGCAGACGCTATCATTGAAGTAAAACAAAGTGAAGAAGCAGAAAGAATTGCAAACGAAGAAGAAGCTGAAGAATCTACAGAAGCTGTAGAAGCAGACAAAGAATAGTAATGAGAAGATTAGGTGATAAGAGGATAAGCCTTTTATCACCTTTTTTAAAGAACCTAATACTTAGGCATTTTACTTCAAGAAAACAAATACTTATGAAAGATTTTTAAGGAGGATTTAATAATGGCAATTACTGCACAAATGGTAAAGGAATTACGTGAGAAAACTGGCGCTGGAATGATGGATTGTAAAAAAGCACTAACAGAAACTGATGGCAATATTGAGCAAGCAATTGATTATTTACGCGAAAAAGGTGTAGCAAAAGCCGCGAAAAAGTCAGATCGAATCGCTGCTGAAGGCTTGACACATGTAGAAGTCGACAACAACACCGCTGTTTTATTAGAAGTTAACTGTGAAACAGACTTTGTTACTAAAAATGATCAGTTCAAATCACTTTTGACTAAACTAGGTAGTCACATTATTGTAAACAAACCAGCAACAGTTGAAGAAGCACTTCAACAAGAATTAGATAGTGAAGGAAATAACGTAGAAACGTACATTAATTCTGTTATCGCGAAAATTGGTGAAAAGATTTCATTACGCCGTTTTGCTATTGTGACAAAAACTGATAATGATTCATTCGGTTCATACCTTCATATGGGTGGACGTATTGGTGTTTTAACACTACTTGAAGGTACTACAGACGCGCAAGTTGCTAAAGATGTTGCAATGCATGTTGCTGCAGCAAATCCACTTCATATCTCACGTGATGCAGTTTCTGAAAGTGAAGTTAATCGTGAACGTGAAGTATTAAAAACACAAGCATTGAACGAAGGAAAGCCTGAAAACATTGTTGAAAAAATGGTTGAAGGCCGCTTAGGAAAATTCTTTGAAGATATCTGTCTATTGGAACAGAGCTTTGTAAAAGATCCTGATCAAAAGGTTAAAAAGTTTGTAGCAGATAAGAATGCAACAGTTAAATCATTTGTTCGTTATGAAGTAGGCGAAGGAATGGAAAAAAGAGAAGATAACTTTGCAGAAGAAGTTAGAAATCAAATAAATAATAAATAAGTCGATGAAACAGGGGGCATTTGATGTTCCCTTTTTTCTCAAAAATAAATGTATAATATAATTAATTAAATTTCTGTGGAGGTTATTATGACAGCTCGTTACAGTAGAATAGTATTAAAATTAAGTGGCGAAGCATTAAGCGGAGACCAAGGATATGGGCTAGATCCAAAAGTTGTTCAGTCTATAGCAGAACAAATAAAGGATGTTGCCGATTTAGGTGTTGAAGTTGCAGTAGTTGTAGGTGGAGGCAACATCTGGAGAGGTAAAGTCGGAAGTGAAATGGGTATGGATCGTGCCAATGCAGATTATATGGGTATGCTTGCAACAGTCATGAATTCTCTTGCATTACAAGATAGCCTGGAAAACATAGGTATACAAACCAGGGTTCAGACTTCGATTGAAATGCGTCAGGTTGCTGAACCATACATCCGCAGAAAAGCAATTCGTCATCTAGAAAAGAAACGTGTTGTAATATTTGCAGCTGGAACTGGGAATCCCTATTTTTCTACTGATACAACAGCTGCACTCAGGGCAGCTGAAATCGAAGCAGAAGTGATATTAATGGCTAAGAATAATGTTGATGGGGTATATACTGATGATCCTAAACTAAATAAAGAAGCGACAAAATACGAAAATCTTTCGTATTTAGATATGATAAATGAAGGTTTAGGTGTTATGGATTCCACAGCATCATCACTTTGTATGGACAATGATATTCCGTTAGTGGTATTTTCTATATCAGAAGAAGGTAATATTAAACGTGTTGTACAAGGTGAAGTAATTGGTACAACAATAAGGGGGAAATAATAATGTCTGATGCAATTTTGAATCACACACGAGAAAAAATGACACAAGCTGTACAAGCATTCTCAAAAAACTTAGCAACAGTTAGAGCAGGAAGAGCTAATCCATCATTACTTGATAGTGTGTATGTTGATTATTATGGTGCTTCCACACCATTGAATCAGTTGGCTACTATTTCTGCTCCAGAAGCAAGGATGTTACTCATTACGCCTTATGACAAAACATCGATCGGTGAGATTGAAAAAGCAATTCAGAAAGCAGATTTAGGAATTTCACCATCAAGTGACGGAAACATTATTCGCATAGCTATTCCTTCACTAACTGAAGAGCGCCGTAAAGATTTAGTTAAAGTTGTTGGGAAATATGCGGAAGAAGCGCGTGTACAGGTTAGAAATATTCGCCGTGAATCTAATGATCAGCTTAAAAAGGCTGAAAAAAATGGTGACCTAACGGAAGATGAGCTACGCGGTGCGCAAGATAACGTACAAAAAGCAACAGATCACAACATAAATGAAGTTGATCAAGTAGCTAAGAATAAAGAAAAAGAAATTATGGAAGTTTGACATAAATTGCTAACAACATGATAATGCCCCCTAATTTAGGGGGTTTTTGTTTTTTTACTAAATCGGTATAATAAATAATGGATAATCGTGATATAATGGAAACTTATCATATATAACTATAACAATCATATAATTCTTTTATCCGACATATTGATGAAAATGGAAAGGATTGTATATACACAATCAATCGTATTCGGAGGACAAATTATGTCAATGAAATTCCCTTTTTTTAGAACAAAAAAAGTAACAGATGATTCATTTAAGGTGGAAGAAACAAATATACCTAGACATGTTGCTATAATTATGGACGGAAATGGTCGTTGGGCCAAAAAACGAGGACTTCCCAGAATTGCTGGTCATAAAGAAGGCATGAATGTAGTAAAGGAAATTGTTAAGGCTGCAACGTATTATAAGGTAGAAATCCTGACGTTATATGCCTTTTCAACAGAAAACTGGAAACGGCCAAAATCTGAAGTAGAATTTCTTATGAAATTACCTAAAGAATTTTTACATACCTACTTGCCCGAACTAATTGAAAAAAATGTAAGAATCGATACAATTGGTGAGTTTGACGGACTACCGATCCATACAAAAGAAGCAATTCAAAATGCAAAAGAACAAACGAAGGATAATGATGGATTATTATTAAACTTTGCTTTAAACTATGGAAGTAGATTTGAAATAATGCGTGCGATTAAACAGGTCTACACAGACATTGAAGAAACAGAGTTAACAATTGATCAGTTGGATGAAGAAATTTTTTCCGAATATTTGTATACACAAGGGTTATCTGACCCTGATTTGTTAATACGAACAAGCGGTGAACAGCGATTAAGTAATTTTTTGCTTTGGCAATTAGCTTATGCAGAATTTTGGTTTACCGATGTATTATGGCCAGATTTTAGTGAAGAAATTTTTAAAAAGGCTCTTCATGATTATCAACAGAGGAAGAGACGCTATGGAGGCATTTGAGGTGTTGAACAAAAGATGAAGCAACGAATACAGACAGCTATATTGGCATTAGCTATTTTTATACCATTTATCGTTATTGGCGGATTACCATTTGAAATTTTTGTTTACTTCATGGCAACAATAGCATTAATTGAACTATTACGTATGAGAAAAGTGGGTAAATACTCTATTCCAGCGATTATGTCTATTATTATTTTATGGTTTTTAATACTGCCATCACATTATGGTGAGGATGTATTGTGGCTATCTAAAACAGAAATTGTTATGTTATTTGCTATGCTGTTATTGTCTTATACCGTTTTATTAAAGAATAAATTTACATTTGAAGATGCTGGATTCATCATGTTAGCAACCGTTTATGTGGGAATGGGATTCTTCTATCTAATGGAGACAAGAGATGGTAAGGAACTAGTAGGGTTAATGAATATATTTTATGTATTATTGGTTATTTGGGCAACAGACTCAGGGGCTTATTTTTTTGGACGGGCAATAGGAAAAAAGAAATTATGGCCTATGATTAGTCCTAATAAGACTATTGAAGGTGCACTAGGTGGTATACTAATCTCAATTATTGTGGGAGTCATATACCATATAGTTACACCTTTTCCGCATTCTCTAGTAATTGTTATAGCTGTAACCATTCTTGTATCCATTTTTGGTCAAATTGGGGATTTAGTTGAATCTGCTTTTAAGCGTCACTATGGTGTAAAAGATTCAGGGGACATACTACCTGGTCATGGTGGGATGTTGGACAGATTAGACAGTTTATTATTTGTTTTACCACTGCTGCATTTCATTCGTTTTTTTAATTGAAGAACCGATTTAAAAAAGTTGAATGGGCATGTAGTATAAGGTAGTATTAGGTGTTAAATAGTTTTATCAAAAGGAAGGTGCTGTAGTTGACCACAGTTATTGCGTTTATTTTTATGTTTGGTTTACTCGTGTTCATTCATGAGTTAGGTCACTTAATATTTGCAAAACGTTCTGGAATGTTAGCGCGTGAATTTGCAATTGGATTTGGCCCGAAAATATTTGCTTTTACCAAAAATGAGACTGTATATACAATCCGATTACTTCCTGTTGGTGGATATGTTCGTGTTGCCGGTGAGGATCCGGAAATTGTAGAACTTAAACCAGGACATCATATCGGTATTGAGTTTAATAACAAGGGAAAAGTTAATAAAATAATTGTGAATAATAAATCTAAGCACCCTAATGCTCGTGTAATTGAGGTAGAACGTGCAGATCTCGATCTCGACTTAATCATTGAAGGTTTTGAGATTGACGAAGAAGAACGATTAAGATTTGAAGTAGACCCAAAAGCATTTTTCGTAATGGATGAAAAAGAAACACAGATAGCACCTTATGACCGACAATTTGCTTCTAAAAGTATCGGTCAACGGGCAATGCAATTGTTTGCTGGCCCGATGATGAACTTCATCCTTGCCATATTTATCTTTCTGATATTAGGTTTTATTCAGGGTGTGCCTACTGAAAGGGCCTTACTTGACGAGATTCAACCTAATAGCCCAGCATCAGAGGCAGGATTTCAATCAGGAGATGAAATAGTCCAGGTTGAAGGTAACTCAGTAAGCACCTGGGAAGAGTTTACAAAAATAATTCGTGATAATCCTGAAGAATCTCTGTCGTTGGAAGTTGAACGTGATGGAGAAATTGTGGCTATCACAGTTGTTCCACGTGAGATTGAAGCTCAAGGAGGAACTATCGGCCAAATTGGTGTCGGGCAAGCGTTTGAAAAGTCTATTGTTCAAACAATCCAATACAGTTTCACCCAAACTTACGATATAACAAAACTTATTTTAACTAATTTAGGTATGTTAGTTACTGGCCAGTTATCAATTGATATGCTATCAGGACCAGTAGGTATTTATGATGCAACTGATCAAGTTGTACAGACCGGTTTCATGAACTTCTTAATGTGGACTGCAATATTGAGCATTAATTTAGGTATCGTGAACATGGTGCCATTACCTGCACTTGACGGTGGACGTTTACTGTTTGTAGGTATTGAAGCTGTTCGTGGAAAACCAATAGACCCACAAAAAGAAGGGGTTGTTCACTTTATTGGTTTTGCGTTATTAATGTTATTAATGATAGTTGTTACATGGAATGATATTCAACGATTGTTCTTATAGGAGTAGGGCAAAGCAGGCTTATAGTAAAGCAAATGAGAACCCTTGTCTAGTAGACAAGGGTTCTCAAACCTTGAATTTAGTAGTAAGGAAAGTATAAAAACTTTCCTTACTACATAAGTGCAACTGAGGCTTGGCGAAAAGCCAGCAATTCTAACCTTTATTTGCGCAAGTATGGGGGAAGCGAAAATGGATATATCAAAAACTGAAAAAATGGAAGTATTATTAAAGCAATTAGAACTATCTGAAAATGAAATTTCTACTTATTTTAAAGATAGTCAATTAATTCGTTTAGAGGTATATAAGCAAGTGAAAAAATGGCACTTTCATATTCAAATCAACAGTATGCTGCCCTTTGGGGTTTACCAGGTTTTAACAACAAAGCTAAAAGATTCCTTCAGCCAGATTGCACAGGTTGATTGGACAATATACACAGAAAATAAAGATGAGACTGACACATACATCTGTGATTATTGGCAGAATTTTTTACAATCTATAACAAATATTTCTCCAGCTTATAAGGATTTGATTCATAACCAGATTCCAACTGTTCAAAGTAATAAACTATCTATTACTGCTCGGAATGAGGCTGAAGCAGCTGCCTTAAGAAAGAGACTGGAAACTGCATTTAAAACGTATTGTGGCAAAGTAGGGAGCCGTTCTTATCAATTAGAAATTAACGTTAAAACTGAAGATAAAGATTTACAGGATTTCCGTAATCAAAAAGCTAAAGAGGACCAGGAAATCATTTTGAAAACTGTTATAGAGAAGGAAAAACGCGAGAAAAACATTTTAGATAAAGATAATGGTAAACCTTTTTCTATTGGCTATGGTATCCCTGATGAACCGATGGAAATGGAATTGATTCAGGATGAGGAACGTCGTGTTACTGTCCAAGGATACGTTTTCTTTGTTGATATCCGTAAATTGCGTTCAGGTCGTAGTTTGTTGATTGCTAAAGCTACAGACTATACTGATTCATTACAAATAAAAATGTTTTCGAAGAATGACGAAGATGTTCAAAAGTTCGAACAGCTGAAAAAGGGTATGTGGGTCAAAGCTAGAGGGAGTATACAAACAGACATGTATACAAATGAACTTGCGATGATGGCGAATGATATTCTGGAAGTGAAAGTTAATCAAAAGAAAGATGAGGCACCTGAAGACAAAAAGCGTGTAGAATTACATGCTCATACTACCATGAGTCAGATGGATGCTGTTATATCACCAACTCGATTGGTAGAACAAGCTGCAAAATGGGGGCATAAAGCTGTTGCGATTACAGATCACGCAGGAGTGCAGGCATACCCTGATGCACATGCTGCTGGCCAGAAAAATGACATTAAAATCATTTATGGTGTTGAAGCAAATTTAGTAGATGATGGTGTGCCAATTGCATATAACGAGCATGATATACAATTAGAAGATGCAACTTATGTAGTGTTTGACGTTGAGACTACTGGTTTATCAGCAGTTTACGATACCATTATTGAGTTAGCTGGGGTAAAAATTAAAAATGGGGAGATCATTGATCGTTTTGAATCCTTCGCTAATCCACATCATAAGTTATCCGAAACAACGATTAATTTAACAGGAATTACAGATGATATGGTCGTTAATGCGCCGGAAATAGGCGATGTCTTACTTGACTTCAAAAAATGGATACAAGACGATGACATTTTAGTTGCCCACAACGCAAGCTTTGACATGGGGTTCCTAAATGAAGGATACAAAAAAATTAATCATGCTAAAGCAACGAATCCAGTTATAGATACACTAGAACTTGCCCGATTTTTATTTCCAGAACTAAAGAATCACCGCTTAAATACGCTCTGTAAAAAGTTGGATATCGAGTTAACCCAACATCACCGTGCAATTTATGATGCTGAAGCAACAAGCTATTTGCTATGGAAACTAGTTCAGGATCTTTTAGAAGTGGAAATAACAAATCATAATCACCTAAATAATCACATGGGAGAAGGAAATGCATATCAGCGTTCCCGTCCTCAGCATTGTATTTTACTTGCTAAAAACCAAGAAGGATTAAAAAACATCTATAAATTAGTCTCTCATGCACATATTGATTATTTTTACCGTGTACCGAGAATTCCAAGATCCAAGCTGCAGAAACTCCGTGAGGGGATCCTTGTAGGTTCTGCTTGTGACAAGGGTGAAGTCTTTGAAACAATGATGCAAAAATCAAAAGAGGAAGCTGAGAAGGTCGCTGAATTTTATGACTATATTGAAGTACAGCCACCTGCTAACTATGCTCACTTAATTGAAAAAGAGCTTGTTGAAAATGAAGCACAGCTTTATGATATCATTTCTAACCTGGTGGACTTGGGTAAACGAATGGATAAGCTTGTTGTAGCAACAGGAAACGTTCATTATATTAATGAGCATGAAAAGTTGTACAGACAAATATTAATTTCTTCACAAAATGGTAATCCATTAGCAAGACAAACGTTACCGGATACACCATTTAGGACAACAAATGAAATGATAGATTGTTTTCATTTTTTAAATGACCAGACAAAAGAAGAGATTGTAGTTACAAATACGAACAAATTAGCTGATTCTATTGAAGAAATTTCACCTGTTAAAGATGAATTATATACTCCGACTATTGAAGGTGCAGATCAAGAAATTCGCGATTTAAGCTATAATCGTGCAAAATTTATTTATGGGGAAAAACTGCCTGACCTGGTAGTTGAACGACTTGAAAAAGAATTGAACAGCATTATTGGACATGGATTTGCTGTTATTTATCTCATTTCACATAAACTAGTGAAAAAATCACTGGATGAAGGATATTTGGTTGGTTCCAGGGGTTCTGTTGGTTCTTCATTTGTAGCAACCATGACAGAAATAACAGAAGTTAATCCTTTGCCACCCCATTATGTTTGTGGGAAATGCCACTATTATGAATTCATTACTGATGGGTCTGCTGGAAGTGGATATGACCTTCCCGATAAATCGTGTCCTACTTGTGATATCGAGTTAAATAAAGATGGTCAGGATATTCCATTTGAAACGTTTTTAGGTTTTAAAGGAGATAAAGTTCCGGATATTGACTTAAACTTTTCTGGTGAATACCAACCGAAAGCACATAATTATACAAAAGAATTGTTTGGGGAAGACAACGTATTTCGGGCTGGAACTATTGGAACGATAGCTGAGAAAACAGCCTATGGATATGTTAAGGGATATGCTTCTGACAAACAGTTAGTCTATAAGAATGCTGAAGTTGACAGATTGGTCCAGGGATGTACAGGGGTGAAAAGAACTACTGGACAGCATCCAGGTGGCATTATTGTTGTACCTGACGACAAAGAAATATATGATTTTACGCCTATTCAGTTCCCGGCAGATGATCGAAATAGTGAATGGAAAACAACGCATTTTGATTTTCATTCCATCCATGACAATTTACTCAAACTAGATATTCTTGGGCATGATGATCCGACTGTTATACGTATGCTTCAGGATTTAAGTGGTATTGATCCAAAAACAATCCCAACAGATGACGACGGAGTAATGAAGTTATTTTCTGGAACAGAGTCAATTGGTGTTACAGAAGAACAAATTAATTGTAAAACCGGAACTTTAGGTGTTCCCGAATTCGGCACTAAATTTGTTAGACAAATGCTCGAAGATACAAAGCCAAAGACGTTCGCAGAACTCGTTATCATTTCAGGACTATCTCATGGGACAGATGTATGGCTTGGTAATGCACAGGAACTTATAAACGATGGTATTTGTACGCTGCCAGATGTTATTGGGTGTCGTGACGATATCATGGTGTACCTTATGCATAAAGGTCTGGATGCTTCGCTCGCATTTAAAATAATGGAATTTGTCCGTAAAGGTAAAGGTCTTCAAGATGAATGGATAACCGAGATGAAAAAACATGGCGTGCCTGATTGGTATATTGACTCATGCAAAAAAATAAAGTATATGTTTCCAAAGGCCCACGCGGCAGCATATGTATTAATGGCTGTTCGTATAGCCTACTTCAAGGTCCATCACCCTATTTTCTTTTACGCAGCATACTTTACAGTACGTGCGGGTGATTTTGACTTGATTTCAATGGTTAAAGGATCGAGTGCAATACGTGAACGTGTTGCTGAAATTGCTTATAAGGGAAATGATGCTAGTCCTAAAGAAAAAAGTTTAATGACTGTATTGGAAATCGCCTTAGAAATGCATGAACGTGGTATTGGATTACAACAGGTTGACTTATACAAGTCAAGTGCTACAGAATTTATTGTCGATGGAGATACTTTAATACCTCCTTTTAATGCAGTAGATGGACTTGGAACAAACGCTGCTTTGAACATAGTAAAGGCTCGTGAAGATGGAGAGTTTCTGTCAAAAGAAGATCTTAGGGAACGAAGCAGGATTTCCAAAACTGTATTGGAGTACCTAGACAGTCAAGGATGTTTAAAGGGTATGGCCGAAAAAAACCAATTATCCTTGTTCTAAAAGAGTTCAATGACTAGTACCTTGCTTAAAACACAAAATTATGATATAGTTTTATTGGTAAGAAATGATACGAACGGTTAAGAGAGTGGGAGAACCCCACTCTTTCTTCATACTACCATCCTACTTAGAAAATCCCCTTGCCACATTTACTAGGCAAGGGGTTTATTTTGAAAAAAACATAGTGGTTAAATGAATTTGGGTAGTATGGTTCATAATAAGAAACAAATACAATTGAATAGAGGAGGATTGTTCTTGAGTTCCCAAGTGATTAAAAACACCGAAAATTTGTTGCAGCCTATTTTAGAAGAAAAAAACCTAGAGTTGGTTGACGTTGAATATGTCAAAGAAGGAAAAAATTGGTTTTTACGCGTCTACCTTGATAAAGAAGGCGGTATAGATATAGCAGAATGCGGAGAAGTTTCAGAGCAATTAAGTGAGAAGTTAGATGAAACAGACCCAATTACGGATGCTTATTTTCTTGAAGTTTCTTCACCAGGTGTAGAACGACCACTAAAAACAGAAGCTGATTTCGAAAAAAATGTTAGTAAAAATGTTTTTGTAAAGCTATATGAACCTATTGATGGGGAAAAAGAGTACGAGGGAATCTTAACTGGTTTTTCTGAAAGTACTGCAAGCATTGAGTATAAAGTTAAGACAAGAAAAAAAACAGTTGAAATTCCATTTAATAAGATAGCAAAAGCAAGAACCGCAATTACGTTATAAAGGGGGAAAATATAGTGAGCAGTCAGTTGTTTGACGCGATTGATTATTTAGAAAAAGAAAAAGGTATTAACAAAGAAGTGTTACTAGAAGCTCTTGAAGCTGCATTGATTTCGGCTTATAAGAAGAACTTTAAATCTGCTTCGAACGTTCGTGTTGATTTGGATGAAAAGGCCGGAACAATGCGTGTGTTCTCTAGAAAAGTAGTTGTAGAAGTAGCCGAAGATGTTCAAGAGCAAATCTCACTAGAAGAGGCTAAACAAATTAATCCCAATTATGAATTGGAAGATATTATTGAGCTTGAAGTAACACCGAAGGATTTTGGAAGGATAGCCGCACAAGCCGCAAAGCAGGTTGTTACACAACGCGTAAGAGAAGCTGAACGTGGTGTGATTTTTAGCGAGTATGCTGATCGCGAAGAGGACGTCATGACTGGGATTATTCAACGTCTTGACCCACGTTTTGTATATGTTAATCTGGGTAAAGTTGAAGCTAAACTCCCAGAAGCTGAACAAATGTCCGTTGAAAACTACAATGTTCATGACCGTTTAAAAGTATTTGTTACCAAGGTGGAAAATACTAGTAAAGGGCCACAAATCTATATTTCTAGATCACACCCTGGTTTACTCAAACGCCTGTTTGAAATGGAAGTACCAGAGATATATGATGGCACTGTGGAAATTAAATCTGTTGCTCGTGAAGCAGGAGACCGATCCAAAATTTCTGTTTATGCCAGTGATCCAGAGATCGATCCTGTTGGTTCCTGTGTAGGTCAAAGAGGACAACGTGTGCAAGCAATTGTAAACGAACTAAAAGGTGAGAAAATTGATGTGGTTGAATGGTCAGAAGATCCTGTTGAATATGTATCAAATGCATTAAGTCCTTCCAAAGTAGTTGAAGTTCTTGTTAATGAAGAGGCAAAGTCTACGACAGTAATTGTACCTGATTATCAATTATCACTTGCGATCGGAAAACGCGGACAAAATGCACGTTTAGCTGCAAAACTTACTGGTTGGAAGATTGATATTAAAAGTGAATCTGAAGCACTCGAAAGTGGTTTATTGAGCAGTTCAACTGAAGAGAGCAGCACTTATTCTGACGATGACAATGAAGACCTGTTTGAATAAGGAGGATGTCTAAATGGGACAGACAAGAAAGATACCTCAAAGAAAATGTATAGTAACGAATGAAATGAAACCAAAAAAAGAGTTGATTCGAATTGTCCGCAACAAAGATGGAGAGGTCTTTGTAGATGAAACCGGGAAGAAAAATGGTCGTGGTGCTTATTTATCAAGAGAGTTAACTGTGATAGAAAAAGCCGAAAAAAATAATGTGCTAAATCGTCATTTAAATACCCAGGTAGAAGAATCTATTTTTGACGAACTGCGGCAGTTAATTTCAGGAAAGAAAAATGAAAAATAATTATTTGAATATGGTCGGTCTCGCTTACAGAGCAAGAAAATGTTCGCTTGGAGAAGAAGTAGTAAAAGATATAAAAAAGAAAAGAGCAAAACTTGTTTTACTAGCGAATGATACAGGACCACAAACAACAAAAAAAATAACGGATAAATGTAAGACCTATGAAATACCTTTACGAGTAGTTGATGACAAAGAAACACTGTCAAACTCTATTGGTAAATCAGAAAGAGTAGCAATTGCAATTTTAGATGCAGGTTTTGCGGATAAGATAAAGTCGTTACTCGATAATTAAATTCGGGGGTGAACGTATGACTAAAATGCGCGTATATGAATATGCTAAAAAGCAAAATACGACAAGCAAGGATGTCATTCAAAAATTAAAGGAGTTAGATGCAGAAGTGTCTAACCACATGTCTACTATTTCAGATAATCTAATAGGGAAATTAGATGATAAATTTAAAACTAAAGAAAAAACAAATCCTGTTTCACCAAATAAGAAAACAGAGAATAAATCTGTGAAAAAGCCAGAAAATAAAGGTAAGCCATCATATAACCAGTCAAATCAAAAGAGCAACCAATTTCAACAAAATAAACAACGTCACAAAAAAGGTAATACGAATAAAAACGTTCAAAAGCAACAACCTGTTGTTAAAGAAATTCCTAAAGAAATTAAATACAGCGATACGTTGAATGTTAGTGAACTTGCTCAAAAGTTAAACAAAAAAGAAGTTGAAATCATTAAAAAGTTAATGGGTCTTGGAGTAATGGCTACCAAAAATCAGGATCTTGATGATGACACAGTAGAACTACTATGTGAAGGTTTTGGTGTTGCTGTTAAAAAGGAAATCATTTTGGCAGATACTGATTTCGACAAGTACAAACAAGAAGATAACAAGGATGATTTAATTGAGCGTCCTGCAGTAGTGACAATCATGGGACATGTAGACCACGGTAAAACTACGCTATTAGATTCCATCCGTCACACAAAGGTAACAGAAGGTGAAGCAGGTGGTATAACGCAGCATATTGGTGCTTATCAAGTAGAAAATGAAGGAAAAAAAGTTACATTTTTAGATACCCCTGGGCATGCTGCATTTACAAGTATGCGCTCTAGAGGTGCACAAGTAACCGATATAGCTGTTTTAGTTGTTGCAGCTGATGACGGTGTAATGCCACAAACTGTTGAAGCAATTAACCATGCAAAAGCTGCAGAAGTTCCAATTATAATTGCTGTAAACAAAATGGATAAAGAAGGGGCAAACCCTGATCGCGTTATGCAGGAATTAACAGAGTATGAACTGGTTCCAGAGGACTGGGGCGGAGACACTATTTTTGTTCAACTATCTGCTGTTAATAGAGAAGGTATTGACAATCTGTTAGAGATGATTTTACTTGTTTCTGAAGTAGAAGAACTAAAGGCTAATCCTAAATTGAATGCAATGGGTACCGTTATTGATGCGCAACTTGATAAAGGTAGAGGCTCAGTAGCAACATTGCTTGTTCAAAATGGAACATTGCGTGTAGGGGATTCTATTGTTGTTGGTAACACGTTTGGTCGAATTCGTGCTATGGTAAATGATCTTGGTAAAAGGGTTGATGAAGCTGGACCTTCAACTCCTGTTGAGGTAACAGGTTTGAACGATGTTCCACAGGCAGGAGACCAATTTCTTGTATTTGAAGACGAGAAAAAGTCACGTCAAATTGGTGAAGCGCGTCAACAGAAACATATCCAGGAAAACCGTGGAGGACAAACGAAAGTTAGTTTAGACGACTTGTTCGAACAAATTAAGCAAGGTCAAATGAAAGAGATAAATATTATAATTAAATCTGATGTTCAAGGGTCCTCAGAAGCATTGGCAGCCTCACTTCAAAAAATAGAGGTAGAAGGTGTGAAGATTAAAATCATTCATACTGGTGTTGGTGCAATTACAGAATCCGATATCATTTTGGCATCAGCATCAAATGCAATTGTTATTGGGTTTAATGTGCGACCAGACGTAAATGCTAAGAAGACTGCTGAATCCGAAAAGGTAGATGTGCGTTTGCATCGTGTAATTTATAATGCAATTGAAGAAGTGGAATCTGCAATGAAGGGTATGCTAGACCCTGAGTACGAAGAGAAAATTGTAGGTCAGGCTGAAGTACGTGAAATTTTCAAAGTATCAAAAATTGGAACAATCGCTGGTAGTTACGTAACTGAAGGTAAGATCACACGTAATTCAGGAGTTCGTGTAATTCGTGATGGTGTTGTTCAATTTGAAGGCGAACTGGATACCTTAAAGCGTTTTAAAGATGACGCTAAGGAAGTTGCAAAAGGTTACGAGTGTGGTATTACAATTACAAACTTTAACGATATTAAAGAAGGCGATGTAGTTGAAGCATATATCATGCAAGAAATAGAACGTAAATGATCCTAGTTGCGGAAGTGGAGTGTATACTTTATAACACGCATTCGTTGAAAGATAAGCGCTCTGTATTAAAAAGAATCATGAATAAATTGAGAAAAGACTTTAACATAGCTATTACAGAACTTGATTATCATGATTTATGGCAACGTACAAAATTTGGAATTGTAACTATTTCAACAAGTCATACACATGCAGAGCAAATTATTCATGAAGTATTTAGAGTAATTGATGAATACTCAGAATTGGAACGAACCATTACGCAAGTAGAAAGAATATAATTTAGTAAAGATTGATAAGAAATGTTGTTTAACGTTTTTAGAATGACGTTACAACTTAAGAGGTGATTGTCATGAGTGAAGTTCGTGCAAATCGAGTTGCGGAACAAATGAAAAAAGAGCTCGGTGAAATTATGACTCGTAAACTTAAAGATCCGCGTGTTGGTTTTGTTACCGTTACGGATGTTGAAGTTACAGGGGATCTACAACAAGCTAAGATTTTCATTTCCGTGTTGGGAGACGAAAAACAAAAACATGAAACACTAGTTGGACTTGCAAAAGCAAAAGGATTTATTCGATCTGAAATTGGTCAAAGAATTCGCTTACGCAAAACACCGGAGCTTGTATTTGAATTTGATGAGGCATTAGAATATGGTAACCGTATTGAAGTTATTTTACGTGATTTGAACAAAAAATAGCTAGTAACAAAGTGGAAAATCTGACGTCTATGATACAAGTAGGGTCAGATTTTTCCTTGTATAGCAAGGAGGCAGATTCAATGAATGGCATCTTACCATTATGGAAGCCTGCAGGAATGACGTCGCACGACTGTGTATCAAGAATCAGGAAGCTATTTGGTACAAAGAAAGTTGGACATACCGGTACACTGGATCCTCAGGTAGAGGGAGTTCTTCCCATCTGTATAGGACAAGCTACGAAAATTGTTCCTTTTTTAACAGATACTAAAAAAGTCTACATAGCAGAGCTCTCCTTGGGTACTTCAACAGATACAGAGGATGCTGAAGGTGAAATTATCGCAAAAAAAGAGGTTCAGCATGTACCTTCATCAGAGGAAATTGAAAAAGTCCTAGGCGAATTTAGGGGTAAAATCATTCAGGTCCCACCAATGTATTCTGCAGTAAAGGTAAATGGCAAAAAATTATATGAATATGCTCGTGCAAATGAAAAAGTAGACCGTCCAAAAAGAGAAGTGAATATTCATCACTTACAACTTTTAGAAACAGATGAGAATAAATTCAAGTTGAAAGTAGTTTGTTCGAAAGGTACATATATTAGAACACTTTGTGTTGATATTGGTAAGGCGTTAGGGTATCCAGCACATATGTCAGGACTGCTTAGAACGGAAACTGGTTCCTTCACAGAAGAAGACACTGTTAGTTTTAAACAAATAGAGGAAAAAGCAGATTCACAACAACAATCTGAACTACTTTTTCCGATAATTAGGGGACTATTACATTTAGATCATTATTCAGTTGATGATGAAACATCTAAAAAAGTTCTTTTTGGGCAAAAATTAACAAAACCTGTGATAAACTTAAGTACAGACCAATTTGTTATTTTATATCAGGGGGAAGTACTAGCTATCTACCAAACGCATCCCGAAAAGTTAAATCAAATTAAACCAGTTCGTGTTTTTTCTTTAAAAGATTAAAAAGTGCAGGTGAAAAAAATGAGAACTATTGAATTAATATATCCACATACATTAATACTAGAAGAGCTGCCTAAGACAGTTGCGGCAATTGGTTTTTTCGATGGCATTCATAAAGGTCATCAAGAAGTAATTAATACTGCCGTATCAAAAGCAAAGGAATCGTCGATGGAGAGTGCAGTTATTACATTTCATCCACATCCGTCAGTTGTATTGAAAAAGGAAACTGAACATGTACAATATATTACGCCAATAAGGGAAAAGCAGGAAATCCTGCAGCAAATGGACGTTGATCGATTGTATATCATAAATTTCTCGAAAAAACTTTCTTCTTTAAGTCCTCAGGAATTTATCGATCATTTCATTCTGGGGTTAAACATCAAGCATCTCGTGGCTGGATTTGACTTTTCATACGGACACAAGGGCAAAGGAAACATGAATAATATCAATTCGTATACAAGAGGTAAATTTGATTGCACAACTATTAATAAAGTTGAGCTTGATAATGAAAAGGTTAGCTCAACAAAGATCCGTTCCCTGTTAGTAAAAGGGAACGTCGAAAAAGTAAATGAATACCTTGGAAGAAAATTATCCGTCCATGGAACAGTTGTTGAAGGTGATAAACGAGGAAGAACTATTGGATTTCCTACTGCAAACCTAGAAATAAACGATGACACATTGTTACCAAAAATTGGTGTTTATGCTGTGAAGGCCTTATATAAAGGTGAGGTTTATGAAGCAATGGCCAATCTCGGTGTTAAACCTACGTTTCAACCAAATGAAACTAAACCAAAAGTAGAAGTGAACATTTTTGATTACTCCAATGATTTGTATGGTGAAGAATTACAAATTGAATGGTGTACTTTCATTCGCGATGAAAAAAAATTCAATGGCGTAAACGAACTCGTAGAACAAATCAAATCGGATGAACTAGAGATCCGTCGCTACTTTTCCTCGTAAGGTAATTTAATACAAATATGTTATATTACTTGCAATTTCGCTCAATTAGTTGTACGCTTAACATCGTAAAACCATTGCTTGGCAAAACGAAACTCCGACGTTTGCTAGGGAATTGGGGCTATGAAACTAATAATAGGAGGTGAGCCTAATGGCTATCACAAAAGAACGTAAGAATGAAATCATTAATGAATATAAGGTTCATGAAAATGATACAGGATCACCAGAAGTACAAATCGCTGTACTTACTGCTGAAATCACAACGTTAAATGAACATTTACGTACACACAAGAAAGATCATCATTCACGTCGTGGTCTTTTGAAAATGGTTGGTAAGCGTCGTAATTTGCTTAATTATTTGCGTAATAATGATGTTACACGTTATCGCGAACTAATTCAAAGACTTGGATTACGTCGATAAGTTTTTAAAAAGCGGGAGAAATCCTGCTTTTTTTAATATTCAATTGTCTAGCTTCAGTACCTAGTGACTGGGATTTTCTTCTCTGTTCTTCAATTCATAAATAAGTTGAGAGTGAAAAGTAGAGCCCTTTTATCTTACCTTGATCTTGAACGGATTAGTGCATTCATATGTGCTTACGCTTTTCTTATTTACATACGAGGGTTTTATCGATAAAATAAACATAGTAGCTTTTGAAAGGAGTACTCAATCTAATGGTAGAAAAAAAATTATTCTCCACTGAAATTGCTGGTAACAAATTTACAGTAGAAATTGGAGAACTTGCAAAACAAGCAAATGGAGCTTGCATGATTCAATACGGTGACACATCTGTGTTAACTGCTGCAACAGCATCAAAGAAGCCAAAAGATTTACCCTTTTTTCCATTAACTGTTAATTACGAAGAGCGCTTATATGCAGTAGGAAAAATACCTGGTGGATTTATAAAACGTGAAGGTCGTCCAAGTGAAAAGGCAATTCTTGCATCACGTTTGATTGACCGACCAATTCGTCCTTTGTTTCCGGATGGATTTAGAAATGAAGTTCAGGTTATCAGTACTGTAATGAGTGTTGATCAGGACTGTACATCAGAGATGGCAGCGATGATAGGTTCTTCTATTGCACTATCTATTTCTGATATCCCATTCAGCGGTCCTATCGCTGGTGTTGTAGTTGGACAAGTTGATGGTCAGTTTGTCATCAATCCAACTAGAGAGCAACAAGAAAAAAGTGATATTGAACTGACTGTTGCAGGGACAAAAGATGCAATTAATATGGTTGAAGCAGGAGCAGATGAAGTTTCTGAAGAAGTAATGCTTGAAGCAATTATGTTTGGACATGAAGAAATTAAGCGTCTTGTTGCGTTCCAGGAAGAAATTATTGCTGTTGTTTCTAAAGAAAAAACAGATGTTACATTGTTTCAATTAGATCAGGACTTACTTAGTAAAATTGAAAGTGAATCAAAGGAAAAATTAGTTAAGGCAATTCAAGTTTTTGAAAAACATTCGCGTGAACAAGCAATTGAAGAAGTAAAAACTGAGGTTCTTGAAGTATATGAAAACGAAGAGGATAGTGTTATTAAACAAGTAAAGTCCATCCTTGATAAAATGGTAAAGGATGAGGTACGTCGTTTGATTACAAAAGAAAAGATTCGTCCTGATGGTCGTAAACCAGATGAAATCCGCCCATTAACATCTAGAATTGGTGTATTGCCAAGAACACATGGTTCTGGTCTCTTTACCCGTGGACAAACCCAAGCACTAAGTGTATGTACATTAGGAGCATTGGGTGACGTTCAAATTCTTGATGGTTTGGATTTAGAGGAATCAAAAAGATTTATGCATCACTATAATTTCCCTCAGTATAGTGTGGGAGAAACAGGACCGTTACGTGGACCTGGACGTCGTGAGATTGGTCATGGTGCCTTAGGAGAGCGTGCTCTTGAAAAAGTTATGCCTTCAGACACTGACTTTCCTTATACAATTAGACTTGTATCAGAGGTCTTAGAATCAAATGGCTCAACCTCGCAAGCAAGTATCTGCGCGAGTACGTTAGCATTGATGCATGCAGGTGTTCCGATTAAAGCACCAGTTGCTGGTATTGCTATGGGATTAGTTAAATCTGGTGATGACTATACAATCTTAACGGATATTCAAGGTATGGAAGATGCTTTGGGTGATATGGACTTTAAAGTTGCTGGTACAAGCAAGGGAGTAACAGCATTACAAATGGATATCAAAATTGATGGTCTATCAAGAGAAATATTAGAAGAAGCTTTAACGCAGGCTAAACAAGGAAGACAGCATATTTTAGACCACATGCTTGAAACGATTGAACAGCCTAAGACAGAGCTTTCTGAGTATGCACCTAAGATTCTCACCATGTCTATTAAGCCCGATAAAATCCGTGCTGTTATTGGACCAAGCGGGAAGCAAATCAACAAGATTATTGAAGAAACAGGAGTAAAAATAGATATTGAACAAGATGGCAGTGTATTTATTTCTTCCATTGATTCTTCAATGAATGAGAAAGCTAAGAAGATTATAGAAGATCTAGTACGTGAGGTCGAGGTTGGTCATTTATATCTAGGTACAGTTAAACGTATCGAAAAGTTTGGTGCTTTTGTTGAAATCTTCAAAGGGAAAGATGGTTTAGTTCATATTTCCGAGCTTGCAGAAGAACGGACAAACAAAGTGGAAGATGTAGTTTCCATAGGTGATGAAATTATGGTTAAGGTTAAAGAAGTTGATAATCAGGGAAGAGTTAATCTTTCTAGAAAAGCTGTAATTACCGAAGAAAAAGAAAAAAATGAAAAATCAAGATCATAATAGAATTTATGGAACTGCAAAGAGACTGGAAATCCAGTTTCTTTTTTATTTTGGCTTTTTTTATGGTTGGTGTGTTTGTCACAAATCCTATAAACTGCGACGTTACTTACCGCTACGGAAATACACTACGCGCACCTTAGGGAGGCTGTTGAGCCTCCTCGTGCTCCGCACTGCGGGGTCTCACCGATGCCTTTTCCTCCCGCAGGAGTCTCCGTGTATTTCCTTCGCTGGCATAGAACTAAACAAACGACCACCATGAATACTATATTGATTGGAGTGGAGGCAGAATACGAAGACCCCGAAAGAAGCGTTCTTTGCTTCTGAGGAGACTGAGGCCGTGCCCGTGGAAAGCGAAGTATTCTGCCGGAACGGCGGCGTAAAAAGAATTTTCACTACGCTGCACTTTACATCGACTACGAAATTTCAAGAGCTACAATAATTACGAAGGTTTTTTCTATCTATCTCTAAGACACATCCGCTTCCCTGTGCTTTTCCTCGCATATCTTGTCCTTTTTGTTCATATGATTGGAAGTAGAGGGGGATGAGTATGTATAAAAGGGTTATCCAGGCACTTGTATTTTTCTTATTAGTTTTTCTATCCTACAATCAATTTTCTAATCCTTATTCAATTGAAAACATCAATACAATTTCAGATATACAACACACGATGAAGGAAAAGGATCCACTTTATAGTGAATTAGTAATAAAGAAAACGGCGTACAAGATTCCACCACAAAATGCAGTGATTGACAAAGTATGGAAAAAAATTCCTGGATTAAATGGCAGAGTTGTTGACGTTGAGAAGTCCTATCAAAAAATGAAAAAAGATGGAGTATTTAATAAAAATCTACTCGTGTTCAATGAAGTGAAGCCATCTATTACATTAAAAGACTTGCCACCTGCTCCTATTTATCGGGGCAACCCGAATAAAAAAATGGTTGCATTAATGGTCAATGTTTCATGGGGGACGGAGTACATACCAGAAATATTAAATATATTGAAAGAACATAAAGTAAAGGCAACATTTTTTATTGATGGAAAATGGGCGAAAAATAATGCGAAATATGTAGAGATGATAAGTGAACAAGGGCATGCTATTGGTAATCATGCATATAACCATCCAGATATGGCTCGCTTGTCAGAGCAAGAGATTAACGAACAAATTAAACTTACCAACGATACCATAGAAGCAATCATTGGTGAAGAACCAACATTTTTCGCACCACCTAGTGGAAGTTTTACTGAACAAGTCGTAAAAGTAGTATCAGATTATAAGATGCAAACAATATTATGGAGTGTAGATACCATTGATTGGAAGAATCCTTCAGTATCTGTTATGATGAATCGAGTATTATCTAAACTTCACCCTGGTGCAACAATATTAATGCATCCAACTGAAGCTATTGTTCGTGGATTGGATGGTTTAATCGTTGCAATTAAAAAGGATGGATATCATATGGGTACTGTTAAAAAGTTACTTTCTGAGAATCGGATAAATTAGGTAACTGTAACCGTACACAAAATTATAGGAGGACACATCATTGATTGAAAAACATACATGTAAAAATGGGTTGCGAGTTGTACATGAAAAAATCTCTACAGTCAGATCCGTGACAATCGGTATTTGGGTATTAACCGGATCACGTAATGAAACGGAATCAAATAATGGCGTTTCACATTTTTTGGAGCATATGTTTTTTAAAGGAACAGAGACCAGATCAGCAAAAGATATAGCTGAAGCATTCGATGCTATTGGTGGGCAGGTTAATGCATTCACTTCAAAAGAATATACGTGTTTTTATGCGAAAGTTTTAGATAATCATAAAGAATATGCTTTAGAAATCTTATCAGACATGTTTTTTAATTCTTCTTTTGATGAAGGGGAAATGGAACGAGAGAAAAAAGTTGTATTAGAAGAGATAAAAATGTATGAAGATACACCTGATGATATTGTTCATGACCTTTTATCGCATGCTTCGTATGGAGATCATCCATTAGGCTATCCGATACTTGGTACTGAAAGTCATTTAAAGTCATTTACTCCAAATACATTAAGGAATTATATCGCTGACAGGTATACTCCAGATAATGTCGTTGTTTCTGTGGCAGGCAATGTTGACGATCATTTTATTAGTAGAGTGGAAGAACATTTTGGCCAGTACCAGCCTAAAGAAAATAAGACATCATTGGTAAAACCTGTATTTCATGCAAAACATATGGAACGGAATAAAGAGACAGAACAAGCACATTTATGTATTGGGTATGATGGATTACCAATTGGTGATGATCTTACATATAGTTTGATTGTTATGAATAATGTTTTAGGTGGTAGTATGAGTTCCAGACTATTTCAGGAAGTTAGAGAACAGCAAGGTTTAGCATATGCTGTATTTTCATATCACTCTTCATTTTTAGACAGTGGAATTTTGACTGTCTATGCAGGTACAGGTAAAGAACAATTGCCTTTGTTAAGGGATACGATTTCTAGCACTGTTAACGAACTGATTTCATCTGGATTAACAGATAAGGAATTGAATAACAGTAAAGAACAATTAAAAGGTAACCTACTATTGAGCCTTGAAAGTTCCAATAGTCGTATGAGCAGAAATGGCCGAAATGAACTACTTCTAAATAGGCATCGGACAATGGACGATATGATAAAAGAGATTGATGCCGTCGATCACGGAACTATCCAATCTGTAATAGAAACAATATTCAAGTCAGAACCATCAACTGCTTTAATTGCTCCAAAGCAAAACTAATTTGTTTAATGACCTATATGACATAGGTCATTTTTTTTTACATATAGTTATAGTACGTCTTATTAAATGAGGTGAGAGGTATCCGTTACAAAGACATCAGTGGAAAAGAGATTGTAAATGTCAGCCATGGTTCTAGATTAGGTGTTCTTGGTGCTACTGATTTGGAAATTGATGAAAGAACCGGACAAATTAATTCATTCATCATTCCAAATTATAAATGGTTTGGTTTGAAAAAAGAAGGTGCGGAAACCAAAATTTATTGGAATTCAATAAAAAAGATTGGCGAAGATATGATTATGGTTGAAACAGATTAAAGTTTTAAATTTGTTGGCATAAAGGGGTTAGTAGCTAATAGTTACTAGCCTTTTTTTTATTTTTATCTTTTCAATTATTCACTAACCCTGAGAAAACACATAAGCTATAAAAGTAATGAATTCAAAATGCCTTTTTGTATAGCAAGGAGTGTTTAATGTATATGGGTAATTTAATAGCTGTAATAGGTGGCGATGCCAGATATTTAGAACTAATACAGCAGCTTCAAAAACTAGAAGATACAACCATTTGCTTAATTGGATTTGATAAATTAAACCAAGGATATACCGGTTTAAAACAAATGGATTTTTCTGAACTAGATCCCAAGAAATTAGATATGGTAATTCTACCTGTGACAGGAACAGATGATACTGGGATAATTGAACCTGTTTTTTCAGATCAGCCCATTTATTTAACAAAAGACTGGGTCCAACAATTAAAAAGTAGTGTTTTAATTTTTACTGGTATTACAAATGATTATTTAACTTCTATTACACGTGATACGAATCGCCGTTTGATTACGTTATTTGACAGGGATGACATAGCGGTATACAACTCTATACCAACTGCAGAAGGAACAATTATGATGGTAATTGAACATACAGATTTTACTATCCATTCTGCAAATGTTCTCGTGGTTGGTTTTGGACGTGTTGGAAAAACAATTGCAAATAAGTTTGCTGCACTTGGTGCCAACGTGTCAGTTTGTGCTAGAAAAACAGAAGATTTGGCACGTGTTTCAGAAATGGGCTACGAAGCTATTTTATTCGATCAACTTTCAAGTAGCACATCAAGTTGCGACATATTAATTAATACCATTCCAGCACCTGTAATTACTAAAGAGGCTATTCAATATCTTCCGTCTCATGGATTAATTATTGATTTAGCATCAAAACCAGGTGGTACTGATTTTGAATATGCTGAACAAAGGGGAATTCAAGCTATTCTAGCGAAAAGCTTGCCTGGAATCGTTGCACCTAAAACAGCTGGAAGAATTTTGGCGGACGTCATTAAACAGTTTTTAACTGGCAAGGAGGAAAAATGATGAGCTTAGCAGGTAAACGAATTGGTTTTGGAGTTACGGGATCACATTGCACATATGACGAGGTGTTCCCGGAGATTGAGAAATTAATGAACCTAGGTGCGGAGGTTGTTCCAATTGTGACATATACAGTAAGAACGACTGACACAAAATTTGGTAAGGCAGAAGATCATATTGAACGAATTGAATCTATAACAGGTAAAAAAGTGATTGCTACAATGCCGGATGCAGAACCACTTGGACCTAAAGAGCCACTTGATTGTATGGTAATCGCTCCGTTAACAGGCAATTCAATGAGTAAATTTGCAAATGCTCTAACAGATTCACCAGTTTTAATGGCGGCAAAGGCTACTATGAGGAATCGAAAACCAGTTGTGTTAGGTATTTCAACCAATGATGCGCTTGGTCTAAATGGAGTGAATTTAATGCGGTTAATGGCAAGTAAATACATCTATTTTATTCCGTATGGCCAGGATGATCCATTCAAGAAACCAAATTCACTAGTTGCACACATGGATAAATTAACTGATACTATAGAATCAGCACTATTATTTGAACAAATTCAACCAGTCATTATGCCCTACCTAGATAATAATGAGGTAGTAAAGTAGAGGTGCTTAAATGACAATTTTAGTACAAAAATTCGGGGGTACATCATTACAATCAAAAGCCAGCATTTCAAAAGTAGTTTCCCATATAAAAAATGCAATAGAGAAAGAATATAAACTGGTAGTTGTAGTATCAGCATTAGGCCGTAATCCTGATCCTTATGCTACTGATACCTTACTGGGTCTTATTGATACGTCTATACCTCTTTACGATAAACGTGAAACCGATCTATTACTGTCTTGCGGTGAAACGATTGCAAGCGTAGTGATATCAAACGAATTACAGTGTAATGGTATTAAATCAGTTGCACTCACAGGCGCACAGGCGGGGATTATCACCACATCAGAACATACCAACGCAAAAATTAAAGGCATAAATACGGCACGTTTATTAAACGAATTGGATAAGTCTGATGTTGTAATAGTTGCAGGTTTCCAAGGACAAACTTCAACAGGTGAAATAACCACTATTGGCAGGGGGGGTAGCGACACAACTGCCGCTGCACTTGGGGTAGCACTTAATGCTGAAAAGGTGGAAATCTTCACCGATGTTAACGGAATCATGACAGCCGACCCACGTATGGTAAAATCCGCAAGACAATTAAAATTTGTAACGTATACAGAAATGTGTAATTTAGCATATCAGGGTGCTAAAGTCGTTCATCCCCGCGCAGTTGAACTTGTTATGCAAGCAAATATACCATTGCACGTTCGATCTACTTATTCAAATGAAGAAGGAACACTGGTAACAAATTCAAGTGTCCATGAAATACGAGACCAGCTTATAACAGGTATTGCTCATATGCCAGCGATAACACAAATCAAAATAAAGAACAGGGACGAGATTCATCGACTCCATTCTGAAGTGTTTAAGGTGTTGGCAGATGCAGGAATTTCCGTTGATTTTATCAATATATCACCAACCGGATTACTTTTTACCATCCCTAAGGATTACACCCAGACTGCAGTTGATCATATAACCAAATTAGGTTTTCATCCGCAAGTAAATGAAAATTGTGCTAAGATTTCAGTAGTAGGTGCTGGAATGAGGGGCGTTCCTGGCATTGCTTCTAGAATAGTTCATTCACTAACTGAAAAAGGAATTCAAATCCTGCAATCTGCTGATAGCCATACCACAATTTGGGTATTAATACATGATAAAGACGTAATGACTGCGGTTAATGCGTTACACAGTGATTTTGATTTAAGTTTACCATTAAAAACCAGTGTACAATAACAGGAAAATTATATGCTTTTAAAAAATTAAGCTACCAACAAAAAATTGTTGGTAGTTTTTATAATAAGAAGACATCCTATTGTTCATACTACTTGGTAACAGGATAAACAAGAGGAGTGTTCCAAAAATGAATAATGAAACTTCAATGGAGAAAGAAAAAAAACAAGATGATGACAATAAGTCGGCTTTGGTTGAAAAAATACAGCAGCTTGGCCAATCCAATGTTCCGCAGGCCCCTGACTCTAATATTCATGTGTTGACTATTATAGGACAAGTTGAAGGTCATATACAATTGCCGCCACAAAATAAAACAACAAAGTATGAGCATTTAATTCCACAGTTAATAGCTATTGAACAAAATCCTAAAATTGAAGCAGTGATCATTTTACTTAATACAGTTGGTGGGGATGTTGAAGCTGGGCTTGCTTTGTCTGAAATGATAGCATCTATCTCAAAGCCAACAGTATCAATTGTACTGGGTGGAGGGCATTCAATTGGGGTACCTATAGCTGTGGCTACGGATTATTCATTTATTGTTCCTACCGCTACCATGATTATTCACCCTATACGCCTAACAGGAATGGTTATCGGAGTACCTCAAACGTTTGAATACCTTGATAAAATGCAGGACAGAGTAGTTAATTTCGTAATAGGTCATTCAAATATAGCAGAGGAAAAATTCAAGGATCTAATGTTCGCAAAAGGTAATCTAACACGTGATATTGGATCAAATGTTGTAGGGGCAGATGCAGTAGAATATGGATTAATCGACGCAATTGGTGGGGTTAAAGAAGCAATGGAAAAGGTAAATGAACTTATTGGCAAAACCAAACATAACGGAAGTGAAACGCAATGATACTATACACGCCTATGTTAGAATCTGACATTTTTCCAGAAGACACTAACAGTCATTCGAATAGATCTGTAATTATTCACCAAAACAGATCTGTCTATGTAGAAAAAAATAAAGACGGGAAGTATCAGATCCTTCAATTGCTCTCAACAGATCCACATGATTTCATGAACCCAAGCTATCAACCAGGGGCTATTCTATAATCCCCTAAATTAATCAGAGATTCAATATACATTCTATGCTATAATAGCCTTAGGTAATAGATATGGTCGAACCCTTGTCAAAGTTTAGTGGCAGGGGTTTCATATTCTATTAATAATACTATTTTTTGATTTACTTGAGGTGAAAAAGCATGGCTAAAAAAAGAAAGAGAAAAAAAAAGAGTCAATTAAAGAAACAAGTTAAATACGAACTATTGGGGTTACTGTTTCTATTTATCGCAATTTTTGGTAGTGGAGCCGGTATTATTAGTAATGGTGCAATTCCTAGTATACTAGAAAACATATTTCAATTCTTCTTTGGGATATGGTATTTTGTAGCGTCAGTAATTTTGCTTCTAACAGGTCTTTTCTTAATTGTTAAAAGAAGATATCCAGATTTCACCCACAAGAAAATGATTGGTTTTTACATTATTTTTGTTGGAACATTGCTGTTAACACATATTCAGACCTATGAGGTACTATTATTGAATTCAACTGATAACTCAATTATACGTTCCACATGGTCAAGAATTTTCACTTATATTAACGGTCCCGGTGAACTATCTGACACTGGAGGAGGAATGTTGGGAGCTATAATGTTCTCTTTTTGTTATTATCTATTTTCGTCTATTGGGGCAAAAATAGTAGCTGTATTTGCTATTTTAACAGGAATAATTTTTCTGACCGAGTTTTCATTTGGGGATTTTACGGCAAAGCTTTGGTTAAAGGTCAAACTATACATAAAAAATTATAAAGTTAAAATGAAAGAAAGAAAGGCTGCGAGAAATGAAGCAGATGAAATTCCAGAAATAAAGAATGAAGCAATAACTCAACAGGAAGCTGATTATGAAGAACCTGTAATACAGGATTTCACCGACGTGGCTTATTCAATTGATATACCTGAGCAGAATGTTGAACAATCCAAACCAGAGCAGCCAAAGACTGAAAACAAGGCCAATAATGAAATAGATTCAGAGTTAGGCAGCACATTACCAATGACAGAACCTGAAAACTACGAGTATGAATTACCATCTCTTGACTTGTTGATCGAGCCAAAGCATAACTCACAACAGCAAGAGAAATCACATATACAAGCTACTGTAAGGAAATTAGAAAAGACTTTTACTAGTTTTGGAGTAAAAGCAAAAATCACTAAGGTTCACGTAGGGCCAGCTGTGACAAAATATGAGGTTTATCCAGAAGCTGGAGTAAAAGTAAGTAAAATTGTAGGACTTCATGATGATCTAGCACTTGCTTTAGCTGCTAAAGATATTCGTATCGAGGCACCGATCCCTGGCAAATCCGCTGTTGGTATAGAGGTCCCTAATACTGAAGTTGCAATGGTTTCTTTACGTGAGGTAATAGATACTACTATCTCAAATCAAACCTCTAAACTATTATTCGGATTGGGTCGTGACATATCTGGGGATGCGGTAGTTGCGGAATTAAATAAAATGCCGCATCTATTAATAGCTGGTGCAACTGGGAGTGGTAAAAGTGTTTGTGTTAACGGGATTATTACCACTATTCTAATGCGTGCAAAACCACATGAAGTCAAAATGATGATGATTGATCCTAAAAAAGTGGAGTTGAATGTATACAATGGTATTCCGCATTTGTTGGCACCTGTTGTAACTGATCCCAAAAAAGCATCAAGAGCCTTGAAAAAAGTGGTATCTGAAATGGACAGAAGGTATGACCTATTTTCTGATACGGGTACCAGAAATATTGAAGGATACAATGAATATATTCGTAAATACAATTTATCTGCTGAAGAAGAAAAACAACCAAATCTACCATATATAGTAGTACTTGTCGATGAATTAGCTGATTTAATGATGGTCGCATCAAGTGAGGTAGAGGATGCCATTACTAGATTGGCACAAATGGCCCGTGCAGCCGGCATTCATCTAATTATAGCAACTCAACGCCCTTCTGTTGACGTAATTACCGGTGTGATTAAAGCAAATATCCCTTCAAGAATTGCATTTAGTGTTTCATCCCAAACAGACTCCAGAACAATTCTGGATTCAGGGGGGGCAGAAAAATTACTTGGACGTGGTGATATGCTATTTATGCCAACTGGTTCGTCTAAACCAACCCGTGTTCAAGGTGCTTTTTTGTCTGATGAGGAGGTCGAACGGGTTGTTGACCACTGTATTGAGCAACAAAAGGCTTCTTACCAAGAGGAAATGATTCCAGAAGAAACAAGTGAAATCCAATCAGAAGTAGAAGATGACATATATGAAGAAGCTGTCCAGCTTATCACGGAAATGCAAACGGCAAGTGTTTCTATGTTACAACGCAGATTCAGAATTGGTTATACAAGAGCAGCAAGGTTGATTGATGCGATGGAAGATCGGGGTATCGTAGGTCCATACGAGGGGAGTAAACCACGTTCTGTATTAGTAACCCAACCTTCAGAAGAAAAACTTTCCTGATAGATAATCAGGCAAAAGCTGTGAATTTCACACTTATGCCTGATTTTTTTGTTTAAGCAGTAAAGAAAGTACAAAAAACTTTCTTTCTACATACGTGCAACTAGGACTTTCGCCGTTAAGGCTTTGCGATTAGCCAAGTTTTCTAAGATAATCGTTTTATAATGAATGATATAAAAATTAATAGAAAAAGTGGAAAAATAGTACTTTTGTTTAAAAATTTATCAGATAGTGTTTATTTATTTATCTAAAAGTGGTATATTTATGTCGGACAAAAGAGTCATACGTCAGATGTCAGATCTCTTTTCCTAGTTTGTTTACAGGGGGTCACTATGTCAATCAAAACAGATTCACGTCATCTATATTTACAAGTGATTGAAGAAATTAAGCGTGACATTCAAAAAGAAAGGTATAGGGAAAAAGAAAAACTTCCATCAGAATTTCAACTTTCTAAGGAATTAGGAGTTTCGCGTGCTACTTTAAGGGAAGCGCTGCGTATTTTGGAAGAAGATAATGTTGTAACACGTAAGCATGGTGTTGGTACATTTGTAAATCCTAAGCCTATTTTTTCATCTGGTATTGAAGAGTTAAACAGTGTAACTTCCATGATTCTAAATTCTGGAAGAAACCCAGGATCACAGTACTTATCTACAGAACTAATTGAACCAATGGAAGAAGACAGGATTAAGTTTTCTTCACCGGAACTTCAGACTATTGCACAAATTGAACGAGTAAGAACTGCAGATAATGAACCAGTTGTTTTCTGCATTGATAAAATACCTGAGGGATTAATTCCACTTGAACGCGTGCAGGAAGAGGATTCTATTTTTAAGCTACTAGAAGAATATTCACATAAAAGAATTGCGTACGCTGTGACATTTATCGAACCTGTAGGATATCAAGAGCGAGTTTATAAAATTCTTAATTGTAATCCTGAGCAATCATTGTTACTTTTGAAACAAATGCATTATACAGCAGAAGATGAGGCAGTATTATATTCGGCAAACTATTTCCGTTCTGATGTATTTAGCTTTCATGTTTTAAGGAAACGTATGTAAGGGGTTTCATTTATGCCTCGATGTAAATATTGAGGTAGTGAATTTAAGATTATTACTTCAAGGGGGTGGTTGTTAACGAACTTGACGCTTGTATTGTTAAACTCTTTAACTACTAAAAAATGGGGGTATTAGATTGAAAAATCGTAAATATTTATTATTATTTTCTGTACTGTTAACTTTAGGTATGCTTTTAGCAGCTTGTGGTGATTCAGGTGAGGAAACGAAAAGTTCAGAAGGAAATAAAACAGAAGATTCTATTGACTACAAGGTTGGTATGGTAACAGATGTTGGTGGAGTAGATGACAAGTCTTTTAACCAATCAGCGTGGGAAGGCTTAAAAGCGTGGGGTGAGGAACACGGCGTTAAGAAAGGCGAGAACTTTAACTACGTTCAATCAAATGAAGATGCAGATTATTTGCCGAACATTACACGTCTAGTTCGTGAAGACTATAACCTAATCTATGGAATTGGTTACAAATTAAACGATGCAATTGCTAAATCGGCTGAACAATATCCTGAAACAAATTTTGCTATTGTTGATTCTGTTGTAGATAAGCCAAACGTTGCAAGTATTACGTTTAAAGAACATCAAGGTTCTTTCTTGGTTGGAGTAGCAGCAGCAATGAAATCAAAAACGGGTAAGATTGGTTTCGTAGGTGGAACTGACTCAGAGCTTATTAACAAATTTGAATCTGGATACATTGCTGGGGCAAAATCAGTAAACCCTGACATTGAAGTGAAAGTACAATATGCAGGTGCTTTTGATGCTCCAGATGATGGTAAATTGATTGCTTCTAGCATGTACAATGATGGTGTAGATGTGATTTATCATGCATCAGGTGCTACAGGTAATGGAGTATTCGCACAAGCTAAAGATATCAAACAAAATAACCCTGAAAAAGATATTTGGGTTATTGGAGTAGACCGTGACCAACATGAAGAAGGTCAAATTGGTGATAACAATGTGACACTAACTTCTATGGTTAAACGAGTTGATATTGCAGTACAAGATGTTGCAAATCAAGCAATGAATGGAGAATTCCCTGGCGGAGAACTTCTTGCTTATGGTCTAGCAGACAATGGTGTATCTGTTGCAAAAACAAACAAAGAAGCTATGACTGAAGAAATCCTAAAAGCAGTTGAAGATTGGAAAGAGAAAATTACCAGTGGTGAAATTGAAGTACCACAAACTAGAGAAGAAACTAAGAAATTTTTAGAAGCTTTATAATAAATTAATCACTATTTTAAAGTATTACAACTTACAGGATGTAATAAAGGCTGGAAACCCCAGCCTTTTATTACGCTTATGGTATTCATTTTGAAAGTCTTCAACTGAAGGGGAATGTTCCGGCCCTTTTCATTTGGTGATCTTTCAATCAAAAATAATGATAGTGATGTTTAATAGGGGAGTGAACAATGTGGAATACGTAATAGAAATGCTTAATATACGCAAGGAGTTTCCAGGTATTGTTGCTAACGATAATATTACAGTCCAATTAAAAAAAGGAGAAATTCATGCATTATTAGGAGAAAATGGTGCAGGAAAATCAACTTTAATGAATGTATTATTTGGTTTGTATCAGCCGGAAAAAGGAGAAATTCGTTACAATGGTGAGAAAGTAAGCATTACAGATCCTAACGTTGCAACAAAACTGGGAATTGGAATGGTACACCAGCATTTTATGTTAGTTGAAAACTATTCAGTTACTGAAAATATTATTCTGGGTAACGAACCAACTAAAAATGGTAGAATTAACATTAAAAAGGCAGAAAAAGAAATTCAGGAGTTGTCAGATAGGTACGGACTTAAAGTAGACCCCTCCGCCAAAATTCGCGATATTACTGTAGGAATGCAACAGCGTGTCGAAATACTTAAAACATTATACCGGGGTGCCAATGTTCTAATATTTGATGAGCCAACCGCAGTCTTGACTCCGTTGGAAATTAGTGAATTAATTCAAATTATGAACTCTTTGATTAGAGAAGGCAAATCAATCATTTTAATCACACATAAACTGAAGGAAATCATGCAGGTTTGTGACAGATGTACAGTAATTCGTAAAGGTAAAGGTATTAAAACGGTTAATGTTAGTGAAACAAATGTGACAGAGCTTGCATCCTTGATGGTTGGAAGAGAAGTTAGTTTTAAGACTGAAAAAAAACCAGCGAAGCCAACTGACGTTGTATTAGAAATCAATAACTTGAATGTGAAGGATTCAAGGAATGTAAACCTAGTTAAAAATTTAAATCTTGAAGTTCGTGCTGGTGAAATTGTTGGTATTGCAGGAGTAGATGGTAATGGTCAAACAGAATTAATCGAAGCGATTACTGGATTAACCAAATCACAGTCCGGCGCAATTACAATTAATGGAAAAAACATTACCAATTTTAAACCACGTAAAGTTATCGAAAGTGGAGTGGGACATATACCACAGGATAGGCATAAATATGGGCTTGTTCTAGACTTCCCAGTAGCAGAGAATATGGTTTTGCAAACGTATTATCAAAAACCTTATTCAAAGAATAATATTCTAAGCTTTAAAGATATTTATGACAAAGCACAAGAATTGGTTGAGGAGTATGATGTTCGGACCCCTAGCATTCATACGAAAGCACGAGCACTTTCTGGAGGAAATCAACAGAAAGCAATAATTAGTCGTGAAATAGATCGATCACCTGATTTACTCATTGCAGCCCAGCCAACACGAGGATTAGATGTAGGTGCAATTGAATTTATTCATAGTAAGCTAGTGCAAGAAAGAGATAAAGGCAAGGCAATTTTACTCGTATCCTTTGAACTTGATGAAGTGTTAGATGTGAGTGACCGGATTGCTGTTATGTTCGACGGCCAAATAGTGGCAAACGTTAGCCCAGAGGAAACAAATGAGCAAGAACTAGGATTGCTTATGGCTGGCAGTAAGTTAGCAGAGGCAGGTGATAGTGATGACATCTAATAAGTTATTCAATATTTTAGTACCCGTAATTTCTGTTTTATTAGGCTTGATTTCAGGTGCTATTCTTATGCTGATTTTTGGATATAATCCAATAGAAGGCTATTTAGCATTGTGGAATGGAGCATTTGGCGATCTATACTTTATGGGGGAAACAGTGAGGCAAATAACGCCTTATATCTTAACAGGTTTAGCAGTTGCCTTCGCTTTTAGAACTGGTTTGTTTAACATCGGTGCTGAAGGTCAGGTAATTGTTGGTTGGCTTGCAGCAATTTGGGTTGGTCTTGCTGTAGATGCGCCTATTTACATTCATTTGCCATTAGCCGTACTGGCAGCGGCTGTAGCTGGTGGAATCTGGGGCTTTATTCCAGGAATTCTAAAAGCAAAACTGGGCGTCCACGAAGTAATTGTAACAATTATGCTAAATTATACAGCACTATATGTAACAAATGCAGTTATCCGAAATGTATTAACGGATTCAAAAGATTCAACAGAAAATATTCCTGCTACTGCATCCATGGCATCTGAATGGTTACAGCAGCTTACTTTCTTTTCACGAATGCACTATGGCATTTTGCTAGCGTTATTTGCAGCGCTAATTATGTGGTTTATTATTGAAAAAATGACGATAGGTTACGAGCTACGTTCTGTTGGATTTAATCAACATGCATCTAAATATGCTGGAATGAATGTCCAAAAAAATGTAGTTTTATCAATGGTCATTGCTGGAGCCTTCGCGGGGCTTGCAGGAGCAACTGAAGGGTTAGGTACATTTGGTTACATGTCTGTGCAATCTGGTTTTACAAATTTAGGTTTTGACGGTATCGCAGTTGCACTATTAGGTGCAAATACAGCCATAGGTGTTATTATTGCAGCTTGCCTGTTTGGTATATTAAAGGTCGGTGCTCAAAACATGCCTCTTGAAGCAGGTGTACCATCAGAATTAGTAGACATTATAATAGCTATTATCATATTCTTTGTAGCATCAAGCTATATTATTCGATGGGCTATTTTGCGCTTTAAAAAGGAGGGGAAATAAATGAACATTGTAGATCTTCTGCAAACAATTATTCCAACTGCATTATTCTTTTCAGCACCCCTTATCTTTACTGCGCTTGGCGGCGTATTCAGTGAACGCTCTGGAGTAGTTAACATAGGACTTGAAGGGTTAATGGTAATGGGAGCTTTCGTTGGTGTTGTCTTTAACCTTACGTTTGCTGATACATTGGGTATGTGGACTCCTTGGGTATCAATTCTAGTTGCGATGGTAGTATCAGCTATCTTTTCACTTGTTCATGCTGTAGCATCTATCACCTTTAGAGCGGATCAAGTAGTAAGTGGTGTGGCAATTAACTTCCTTGCTCTAGGTCTGGGAGTCTTCTTGACTAAACAATGGTATGACAAAGGTCAAACAGATATGGTAAATAAACCTTTCTATACTACGGATATTCCCTTTTTACGTGAAATTCCAGTTTTAGGACCGATTTTCTTTGAGAACATTTATTTAACAAGTTATTTAGCAATAATTCTTGCTTTTGTAGCCTGGTATGTATTATATAAAACACCATTTGGATTGAGACTTCGTGCAGTTGGTGAGCACCCTATGGCGGCAGATACAAATGGAATTAGTGTATTTAAAATGCGTTATGTAGCGGTAGTAATATCTGGTGCAATGGGTGGTCTAGGTGGTTCGGTTTTTGCTTTAACAATTGCATTAAACTTTTCGCATGCCACGATTGTTGGCCAAGGTTTTATGGCACTTGCGGCAGTTATATTTGGTAAATGGCATCCTCTAGGCGCAATGGGTGCAGCACTGTTTTTTGGTTTCGCACAAAGCCTGAGCATAATAAGTGCTGGAATTCCGTTACTTGAGGATATCCCACAGGTATTCCTGTTAATAGCTCCATATGTTCTAACAATTCTTGCTTTAGCAGGATTTATTGGTAGAGCAGAAGCACCAAAAGCCAATGGCGTACCATATATTAAAGGAAATAGGTAGACTTAAAAGCTGACCTGTAGATTACTCTGCAGCTCAGCTTTTTTTCTTATGCTAATCCATTCATAAGGCTCTTTTCATATGTTTTGTTACTGTTTAATCCTCACAGTTGATACAAACCAAACTGCGACGTAACTTACTTTTCTAGAAGCAGTTCCGGCAGAATACTTCGCTTTCACCACTCCGGGTAAAAGTGCGACATTTGCTCAAGCTAATGCTTTCACAGTGTCTTCTATGCCGCCTGGCACGGCCTCAGTCTCCTCAGAAGTAAAGATCGCTTCTTCCGGGGCCGTCGGACGCGTGCTGTTCTAAGCAGGAGTCTACGCATTCTGCCTTCACTAGGTTAGAAAACTACGTATGAAGCCTTTGTTTTTACGGGAATTCTCCTTGAACAGAAACTAACTAAGCGGAAAAATGCGAGACTCTAGTGGGAAAGGAACAGTCTGAAGACTCCGCAGTGAGCGGTTTTTGCTCCGAGGATGCTGAAGCGTTCCCCAGGAAAGCGAGTGTTTTTCTGCAGCGTTGGACCAGCACCAATTTAGGTTGGTAGGAAATAAGTACAGCGGTTACGTCGCATTTTATAGATTTTGTATCAGAAACAACTATCTTTAGAAAATAGTAATTCACAAATACGGAAATTTCTCTTAAATAGTAAATTATATTGGTAAAACTGGTTAATACTACTATATAGTTTAATTATAACTTTAAAAAATAATAGTCTGGAGTTGTTTTCATGAATCAAGTGAATGAACAGGTAGTGCAAGTGGGTGGACTTAATTTCCACTTAGTGCCTAGCAAAAAATTTAAAACGTTGAATTTTGTAGTTAAGTTTAAGGGGAAACTGGATCGTTCAACAATAACCAAGCGTGCTTTACTACCTTATCTGCTGCAGCAGGGTACTAACCGTTATCCAAGCCGCAGTAAACTACAGCAAAAACTTGATGACTTATATGGTGCAGTTTTGTCAATAGATGGTACTAAAAAAGGAAATTCTCATATTATTACGTTTCGTTTAGAAATCCCAAATCAGCGGTTCCTTGAGAATGAATCTAAACTAATTGAAAGCACTATAGAACTCCTAAATGAAGTCATAACAAATCCAAATGTATCTGAAAACAGTTTTGATTCAGCTATTGTCGACAGGGAAAAAGAAACATTAAAACAAAAGATAAGCTCTATTTTGGACGATAAGATGAGCTATGCTAACATGCGCCTAATTGATGAAATGTGTGAAAATGAAGTATACAAAACACATGTTCATGGATATGTGGATGATTTGCCAAAGTTAGACGAAAAAAACTTATTTGCATATTACCAATCCATGCTAAGCGATGATTCTGTTGATTTATATGTACTAGGTGATTTTGAAGAAGAAGAAATGAAAAATACAGTGAAAAATATCATGAAAAAAGAATTTACCTCAAACAAGTCAATCGAATCAACGGCAGATGAAAAAAAGAAAGATGTTGAAAAAAATACTGTAACTGAAAAGCAGGAGCTGCAACAAGCGAAACTTCATATAGGGTATCGAACAAATTGTACCTACAGTGATGAATTGTATGCCGGACTCCAGGTTTTCAATGGAATGTTTGGTGGATTTCCGAATTCCAAGCTATTTATTAATGTTCGAGAGAAAAACAGTCTCGCCTATTATGCTTCTTCACGTTTAGAAAGTCATAAAGGGTTGTTATTTGTTTTTAGCGGTATTGCACCCAAAGATTTTAAGCAAGCTAAAGAAATTATGGATGAACAGATGACTGCAATGAAGAATGGTGATTTTATAGAGGATGAAATCAGTTCTACAAAAGAACTAATTATAAATCAATTACTGGAAACATTGGATCATCCACAGGGAATTATTGAAATGTTGTACCAACAAGTAGTAGCTAATCATTCATTAACTCCCGATATGTTAATTGCAAAAATCCAAAATGTTAAAAAACAGGATATTTTAGATGTAGCAAATGGGATTCAGGAAGACACTACTTATTTACTTACAACAAATGGAGAGGGGTAATCAAATTGTCCAAAAAGAGATATGATAATATAGACGAGGTATTAATAACAGAAAAACTCTCCAATGGATTAAATGTGTTTTTATTACCAAAAGAAGAAGTTTCAAAAACATTTGCTATTTTTTCAACTAATTATGGATCTATTGATCTTTCCTTCATTCCTAGAGACAAACAAGAATCTGTTACTGTTCCAGAAGGTGTAGCACACTTTTTAGAACATAAACTGTTCGAGAAAGAAGACCATGATGTATTTGCTGACTTTAGTAAACAAGGGGCTTCAGCAAATGCATTTACTTCTTTTTCTGAAACAGCTTATTTATTCACAGCAACAAATTATATCGAAAAAAACATTGAGACCTTACTTGATTTTGTTCAGGAACCTTATTTTTCAGACAAATCAGTAGAAAAGGAAAAAGGTATAATTGGGCAGGAAATTACCATGTACGATGACCAACCAGACTGGCGGGTTTTTATGGGTACAATTCAAAATTTGTTTCATAATCACCCTGTTAAGGTAGATATTGCTGGAACAGTTGAATCAATTTCGGCAATCACGAAGGAAGATCTCTACGAATGCTACCAAACTTTTTACCATCCTGCTAATATGACACTGTTTATTGCTGGGAATTTTGATGAGGAACAAATAATGAAGCTGGTCAAAAAAAACCAGGAATCAAAAGAATTTAGCCCTGCAGATGAAATTAAACGGATTATGCCAAATGAACCAAAAGAAGTTTATAAGAAAGAAACAACTATAAAGATGCCCGTTTCTATACCTAAATGCGCGGTTGGCATTAAAAGTTTAGTAAGCGAAACCGACAATGACACCTTTTTGCTGAATGATCTTCTTCAGGGTATGATCTTGGATTTTTATTTTTCTGAGGGTGGGTCCTTCTACCAAAAGTTATACGAATCAGGTATAATTGACAAAAGTTTTTATTTTGAAGCCAACGTTGAAAAGGGATTTGGTTATGCAATTATTGGTGGAAACACCTCAAATCCTGAGAAATTTAGTGAAGTTGTAAAAGAAATGCTACTCAGTATAAAAGAGAAAAAATTAAGTGAAGATGATTTTTCACGCATGAAAAAGAAACAAATTGGACAGTTGATACGAGCGATGAACTCAATAGAGTTTATATCAAAAAAATACATTCATTATCACACAATGGGGATAGACTTTCTTGAAATCATTCCAAGATTGCATTCACTTAAACATGAAGAAGTATCCGCATTTTTAAATGAATGGATACAAGAGGAGCAATTGACTACATTTAAAATTAAAGCAGAGTAGGGATATTTAATGGGGAGAAATGTGTTACTCATAGGAGCAAGCGGCGATATTGGACTTGCGATTGCCGAACAATTGGCAAGTGATGGATATAGTCTTTTGCTTCACTTCAACAAGCATAGTGGAGGATTCAGAGGTATACGTGAAAAGTTTGGAGATGAATGTATAATATCGGAAATCCAAGCTGATCTCAGTCGTGCTGATGGTGTTAAGGGCTTGTTAAATAAGATAGTTTTCCCTGTAGACGCTATTATTTTTGCAAGTGGGAGATCTCACCATTGGCCGTTTCAAGATAGTAAAGAAATCGACATGGACGAAATGTTAACGCTACATGTTAAAGCACCTTGGATGATTGTTCACGATCTCCTACCCTCAATGATACAAAATAAAGAAGGTAAAATTATCTTTATCACATCTATATGGGGGGATGTGGGTGCAAGCAACGAAGTCATGTATTCATCCGTAAAAGGAGCGCAAAACAGTTTTGTGAAAGCCTTAGCAAAAGAGGTCGCAGTAAGTGGTATTTCTGTAAATGCAATTAGCCCTGGTTTTATTGATACAAAAATTAATCAGCATTTATCAGTGGAAGAAAAGCAAGCAATAGTAAATCATATACCCAGTAATAGATCGGGTTCGCCAGATGATATTGCTAATGCAGTTCGTTTTCTTATGGATGAAAAGTCAAATTATATTCAAGGTGAAATAATTAATATAAATGGTGGGTGGTAAATTTCTTCCATCAATTGTATCAACCCTCGTACTAATCCAGCTTTCTTATCTTGCATGTATAAAGTATTTATAACTTCAAATACTATCTATGTAAAATAAGTTCAAAAGGAGGATGTTTGATGTCTGTTTTAGATAACTTTGATACATGGAAAGGCTTTTTGTCGAGCCGTCTGCAACAAGCGCAATCAGAAGGTATGAGTCAACAAGCTGTGAACAATGTGGCATTTGAGGTTGGGGATTACCTGTCGAAAAGTGTTGATGCAAAGAATGAAGAAGAGGCAGTTTTAAGAGAGTTATGGAATGCTGCTTCAAAAGAAGAAAAACAATCTTTAGCAAGTACGATGGTAAAACTTGTTCAAAACCAAGGGAATACCCATTAATAATATTATTTAGTAAATGGAAAGAAGCTGAAGTATAATTCAGCTTCT